>JAMWBX010000186.1 GCA_023818725.1 Candidatus Omnitrophota bacterium | reverse complement strand
TTCCTCCTTCGAAAGCAGGACCTGCTGCGGTTGATGTCGCAATGATTCCATCTTTATTGCCGATGACTATTTCACCGTTTGTTCCGATGTCAATGCCCATTTGTATCTTTTCAGACCTGTGAATGCCTGTGGCTAAAATAAGACCTACGGTGTCTCCGCCGACAAAACCTCCAAGGACAGGAAAAACAAAAACAATTCCTTCAGGATTTATGTGCAATCCAGTTCTAAAAGCCTCTATTTCAAAAGGTCCTCTGACCACAGGATTAAAAGGAATTGTTGCAAGTGAATTCAGCGGTAGTTTTAGAAAAATATGTTCCATTACAGTATTGCCTGAAACAACAAATTGACATATGTGCTGGTTTTTTATTCCAGTTGCCATTGCTGCCTCATCTATCATCTTATTTATTGCTTCAACCACAATGGAATTGAGCTTTTTCAAACCATCGTTCTTCAAGCTAAAGTCAATCCTACTTATTACATCATCTCCGAATTTTATCTGCGGGTTTGGCCTAACAACTGTTATTACTTCCCTGCACTCTTCCAGATCAAATACAGTCAGAACCATTGTGGTTGTCCCGAGGTCAAAACCAATACCGTACATATGGTGCCTGTCATGTTTTTTTTCCAGAGAAATCAATTTCTTGTTGTAAAAAACGGCCGTAAACCTGGTTTCTCCAAAAAGGGAAGGATCCTTTAACAAGAAAGGATTAATAACCCCTGTTTTAATTCCAAGCACGGTCGCAATCTGCTGTTCTAATGAAACAGGATTTTCAAGTGTAATTGGAGGAATATTCAGGTCCTTTTTTACAATATGCGGATTTTTTTTAAACCTTTCACAAAGAACCTTTGATGTCAAAATTTTGTGATAGGAAGATAATTTACTTTCAACAAAAACCCTTAAATTGTTGAATATCTTTGACTGACAGGCAAGACGCCATCCTTCTTTAACCCTTCCACCCAGAAGTTTTTTCTCTGTCTCTGTTGGTGCTGAAGCACCTTCAAGAATCTTTACCAGGCACTTTCCACAGACACCCTTTCCACCGCAGGGAAGTTCAAAAAAAATGCCTGCTTTTTCAATAGCAGAAACTATATTGCTTCCAGCAGGAATCTCCACTTCAATCATTTCTGGCTCAAAGGTAACACGCACATTTTTCACTTCTATATCCTTTTTTGCCTGACAAATATATCTTTTGTGCCAGGAAAAGTCAACATACGATTATCTTCTGCACTTTTCCCAGCCCGAGAGAAAGCAATAAAACGAGTTGCCTATGGATTTTATATCATATCCCCCTTCAAGAACAAAAAAGGTTGGAACAGAAATGCCCTGTCCAATTATCCTAGCCATGTGGTAATAATCAGAATCCGAAAACTGAAGATCAAGTAGAGGGTCATTTTTATGGGTGTCAAAACCCATTGATATTGCAACTACTTCGGGTGTAAACTTATTTATTAGGACAATTGATTCAA
The DNA here is from genome assembly GCA_023818725.1 of Candidatus Omnitrophota bacterium. Classification (GTDB taxonomy): domain Bacteria; phylum Ratteibacteria; class UBA8468; order B48-G9; family DTJG01; genus DTJG01. The sequence goes on along the minus strand of JAMWBX010000186.1, from coordinate 2,094 downwards.
ACAGAAAAATCTTATAATCTGAAAAGTTTATGCCTTTTCTAACCGGAAAATTATAGCAATTAGAAAAACTCATAAGCCCAGTCCAGGGATAACAGTGACTCTGGTGAATGGAAATAAATAAGACCTGCTTTGATTCTCTGAATATCGACTCTGTTCCATTTCCATGATGACCATCCAGATCAAGAATAGCCACCCTTTTGATTGATTTAAGGCAATACTTAACAGCAATTGCAATGTTGTTGAAATAGCAAAAACCTCCGAGGAAATCTTTCCCGGCATGATGCCCTGGAGGACGGATGAGAGCAAAGGCGTCTTTTTTATTCAGTGCCGTTTTGGCCGCAGCAACAGCACCACCAGAAGCCAGCATCGCATATCGATAAATTCCAGGAAAATTTGGAGTATCTGGGTCGAAAAAATTGTTGTTTTTTACCGTATTAATATGCTTGTGCGAGTGAACTTCTGCGACCAGAGGTTCCAAAACCTCTTCAAAGCCTAAAAAATTGGTTATACCTTTTTTTTCAAGGAAGGATATAATCGCCTCCAGTCTCTGAGGAGATTCCGGATGTCCTGGTTCATAATATTCTAAAAGTTCCTTCCTGAAAAATATTTCCATGATTCTATTTTTTACCACATATTCGTCCTATTGACAATACGGCTTTTAGTGGTAAACTTTCTATGCCGCACTACTTTATTACCTTTGGAGGGAAAAATGACAGAAAGAGAAAAGAAACATGTGGTATTTGTGGCGAAGCCAAGAGACTCTGCCGGAAAGTCTGTAAGCCGGACCTTAAGGAGAGCAAACCTTATTCCGGGTATCCTTTATGGTGCAAAAGAAGAAACAAGGCTTATTGCTGTAGAAAGAAAATCCGCCGAGAGAAATTTACGACACAGTGCTCATAATATTATGGCCGACCTTGTAATTGAACAAGCAGGTTCTAAATCTAGCTATAAAACAATCGTAAAAGAAATTCAGGTAAATCCTATTACTGGTGAAATTCTGCATCTGGATTTCTATCACATTGGGAAAAATCAACCAGTGAGGATGAGCATACCCGTAAAAATTACAGGTGAAAGCGAAGGAGTCAAAGAAGGTGGAATTCTGGAACAGGAATTAAGAGAAATCGAAGTAGAAGGTCTTGCAGACGCAATCCCTGAAAACATAGAAATTAACATTAGCGGATTAAAAATTAATGAAAGCATCTTTGTAAAGGACATAAAATTCCCGGAAGGAGTTCGACCGCTTGTTGATTTTGACCACGTGGTCGTTACAGTTCTTGCTCCAAAAGCTGAACAAGCACCAGCACCGGAAGAAGCTGTTATCCCTGAAGAAGCTCAGCAACCAAAAGTTATCACTCAGGAAATAGCAGAGGAAAGAAGAAAGGAAAAAGAAGCTAAAAAAGAGGCTGAAAAAGGTAGCTAAGTGGTTATTCTTGGTCTGGGAAACCCTGGCAAAAAGTATCACAATAACAGGCATAATATCGGAGCAAGAGTCGTTGAAAAACTTATCAAAAGAGCGGCTTCTATTAATCAGAGATGGAAATCCAGATATTTTTTTGCTAGGGAGATTGAATTATCTTCGAAATGTGTGATTGTAGTAGTTTCGCGCACGTTTATGAACGAAAGTGGAAAAGCTGCACTTGCTATCTGCAAGAAATTCAATATAAAACCTGGTGAACTTTTCCTTATATATGACGATATCAATCTTGAAATGGGCGTGCTGAGAATAAAAAAGAAAGGAAGTAGTGGCGGTCATAAAGGAGTGCAGTCAATTATACAGGCGCTTGGAACAGAAGATATTCCAAGACTTAAGATAGGAATAGGTATGCCAGAACCTGGAAATGACCTTGTCAGATATGTGCTTTCCGACTTTTCCAGTGAAGAAAAAAACATCGTAGAACAGATGATAAACGAAGGAGCAACAGCCATTGAAATGGTATTAAGCCAAGGGATTGAAAAGGCAATAACACAGGTTAACGGAAAAGGAAATAAAATATGATTAGAATTCCAACTGAAAAAATCCTTAAACGTCACATAAGTGGAAAGCTTGGCATTTCTATAAAGACACCTTTGAAAACAAAACAGGATCTTTCTATT
>JAMWBX010000185.1 GCA_023818725.1 Candidatus Omnitrophota bacterium | reverse complement strand
GATCAGCGGTAATTTCTTCAGGCCCGCGCTCGGTTTCCTGCGCTGTAATTTCAAACCTTTCTATGTGAATGGAGGTAAATGTGTCTTCCTTAACAAGCCTTTCGCTCACTATAATTGCATCTTCAAAGTTATATCCGTGCCATGGCATAAAAGCAACGAGCAAATTTCGGCCGAGGGCAAGATCCCCCTCAATGGAGATTGCAGGTCCATCAGAAATAATCTGACCTTTCTTTATTTTCTGCCCCCTGTAAACAATGGGCCTTTGATGGAAACAGGTATCCTGGTTTGTCCTGCGAAATGTTTGAAGACTGTATATATCCTTAAACTGCCACGGGAAATGTCCTTTTTTATCTCTATCAATAATTATCGTCTTTGCATCGACGTATTCAACTGTGCCGGAATTCCTCGCAATTATTACAGCCCCTGAATCTCTCACAACCTTACTTTCCATCCCGGTCATCACAAGGGGCCTTTCAGGCCTTAAAAGCGGAACTGCCTGCCTCTGCATATTTGAACCCATCAGCGCACGATTGGAATCATTATGCTCCAAAAATGGAATCAGAGATGCACTGAGGCTGACAACCTGTTTTGGAGAAACTCCTATGAGTTCAATCTTTTCTTTTTCAACCTCTGTAAACTCACCTCCCCTGGATCGAACACGAATAACATCCTGTTCGATAAGACCGGTTTGTGGATCATAAGGAACATCGGGAGGAGCAACAATATAATTATCCTCTTCATCGGCTGAAACGTATAATACTTGATCAAACAAAATCCTTCCGTTTTTAACCCTGTAATATGGCGTCCGTATGAAACCGATATTGTCAACATCAGCATATATGGTAAGAGAATTGATCAAACCAACATTGGCTCCTTCAGGCGTTTCTATCGGACAGATCCTGCCAAAATGTGTATAATGAACATCCCTGACTTCAAATCCAGCACGCTTTCTTTCTTTTACTCCGCCCTGTCCAACAGCGGTTAGTCTTCTCTTATGCGTTAGTTCCGCAAGCGGATTAATCTGGTCAAGGAATTGTGAAAGTTGATTCCGGGCAAAAAATTCCTCAACTGCTGTTGAAAAAATTCTGCTGTTAAGAAGATCCTGTGGATTTATCTTTCCGGTTTTGTCAATTATTGCCATTCTCTCCTTTACAAAATGAGCAAGTCTCACAAGACCTTCGTACACATGTTCCTTCACCAGCTCAGCTGAGGTTCTTACTCTCTTGTTGCCAAGATGGTCTATATCATCGGTTTCACCCTGATTCTTCTCAATAAGATCCAGCAAATATCTTAATGTCCTTATAATGTCATCGCCTGTCAAGTGTAGCTCAGTAAGGTTCAAACCAAGTTTTTTGTTTATCTGTTTTCTTCCAGCTGGAGAAAGATCATACTGTTCAGTGGTGAAAAAAAGCCGCTTGAAAAAACTTTTTGCTTCTCTTTCTTCAATCGGAAAGCCTGGCCTAAGTTCCATGTAGATTTTCCTAATAGCATCTTCCTGAGTTTTTATTTCGAGAGAATGTTTAATGGTCGTTCCTATTATGCTGTCGGAAGGCATCTTATCAGGAGAACCATAAAAAAACGAAATGATCTCATTATCATTATATCCGAGAGCTTTTAAAAGGATCGTTGCATAAATCTTTTTCTTTCCAAAATATACATAAAGACATGTATCATTGTGATGAAGTTCTGGGTGAAACTCCATCCACAACCCGCGTGCAGGGAAAATTCGAGCAGAGTACGTAGGTCTCTGTCCAATTTCCTCTTCCTCCTTAAAATAAACTCCGGGTGACCTCTGAATTTGATTAACAACTGCTCTCTCGATTCCATTGATTATAAACGTTCCACGATCTGTCATCAAGGGAATTAGCCCAAGATAAACATCCTGGCCTTCGGTAACACTCTCAATAGCATCCCTAACCTTATCTTTTTTGTAAAGCCTGAACCTGACCTTGAATCTGCCTCCATAAGTAATACCTTTTTCAATACATTCTATTTCAGATTCTGCAGGATCCTCAATGGCGTAGCTCACATACCCAAGAAACAGCGAACCATCATCGCTTGCAATTATATTTCGTTTCTGTCCGGGAAACAGTTCAAACTCAGAAAAAACCTTCCTCAAAACTTCCTCAAGCCCAGTGTTTTCCCTTGCCTCTGGCGGAACATCCTTCTGAAGAAACCTTCGATAAGGTTCTATTTGAACCTTGAGCAAATCCGGAATTTTTAATTGCTTTGTCTCCATATTTTTAGTGCCCTTTGTTATATATGTTTCAATAAAATTGAAAAACTCTACTCAAGCTCAACTGTGGCACCAGCCGCTTCAAGCTTTTTCTTTATTTCTTCGGCCTCCTCCTTACTAACCTTTTCTTTTAGAGGCTTTGGAAGTGATTCCACAAGATCCTTTGCTTCCTTCAAACCCAGACTTGTAATAGCCCTTACTTCTTTAATTACCTGAATCTTGTTTGAACCAAAGCTTTTGAGAATAACATTAAAAGATGTCTTCTCTTCAGCTGGTGCCGCTGACTGTTGTGCGGCGGTAGCAGGCACTGCGGCTGCTGTCGCCATAACAGGCTGAACACCAAACTTATCCTCAAGCTTCTTTGCAAGATCAGCCAGCTCAATTGCTGTAAGACTGCCAATAGCATCAACCAGAACATCTACTGAAAGCTTTTTCTCCTCAACCATTTCCTTTCTCCTTTTGTTCATAAAACGTTTTCAAAATTAGAATAACACGAGTTAACGGATATTTGATGTTATAAACAAGGCTACCCAAAGGACCCTTGATACCACATATAACCATAGCCTGCAATGTTTTCTTCGATGGAAGACTTCCTAGCCTTTCTAGAGTTTCTAAATCTATCAGCTCATTATTCAAAATGCCAAATTTTATTTTTAAATTTCCTGAGGTCTTTGAAAATCTCAGGACCTCTTTTATAATCTCACACTCATCACCGTTTTTACTCCATATAAGCATGTTCGGCCCTTCCATGAACCTTGTGGCTTCATCCAGGGAACAGAATTGCAATGCCTTTCTGGCAATGGTATTTTTAACAACCATGACCCTTGTCGAATGTTTTTTCATCTCTTTTTTGAGTTCCTCAAGTCCTTTAACCGTAAGCTTTGAAAATTCTGCAAAAATTGATACTTTACTGGCATTTAATTCTTCTTTGAGAAATCCCAAAAGCTTCACTTTATCCGATTTATTCATAAAAATTTCCTGTTATTCAAGAAACCGCAGTTCTCATTTCCTGTAAAATTTTATTTATATTTAGCGAAAAAGATGGTCCCATCGTGGATGACAGGCTAGCGCGTTTTAAATAAGAACCTTTCGCACCCTGCGGCTTTGCAGCAAGTACACTTTTCAGTGCTGCATAAAAATTATCCATAAGCTGTTGTGCAGAAAAAGACACCTTCCCTATTGGTATATGAATGTTACCGTCTTTGTCCATTTTGAATTCAATCCTTCCTTTCTTCAGCTCATCGACAATTTTTTCTATTTCAAATGTGACAGTTCCGCTTTTTGGATTAGGCATAAGTCCTCTAGGTCCCAGAATCTTTCCAAGAACTGCGATGTTTCTCATCATATCCG
>JAMWBX010000184.1 GCA_023818725.1 Candidatus Omnitrophota bacterium | reverse complement strand
TCCTTTCAAGAAATGGATTTCTGTTTAACTTTTCCGCTACTTTTACCGATCCGAGGGACTTTGCAACATGCGCCTATAATTTTAACCTTTCAAAATTTGTTGAAGAAGGATACGGCAAGCATATTTATGTGTCCTCTACCGAGATTAGTGCATTTCGCGGACAGGGTGATTTTTCGCCGATTGAAAAGCAGAAAATCGTTTTGAAAACTCTATTGTTATTAACTTATATCAACAAGTATTTTGAAAAGATCAGGAAGATTAATGATTCACTCTATCACCGTCCGCTATTTCTGACGCTGGTCAATTCCGTAGATGTGGAAGAATCTGACTTGGAATTGTTTTTTAGGGAATTGGAAAAAGTAGCAAAAAATGAGATGAGATCGGATTTGCTAAACAACTCTAAGCAAGGGCTTGCCAAAGAGTTTGGTAACCATAGAACATTTGAGTTTGAGAACTTGGATTGTGTATTAGATACTGATTTGATTGCAAGCTTGGATTACAAGGATATTTTGAAATATGTTTTAAATGCTGAAACTTCTGGCGATATTGAGGTCTTAAAAATCCCCGGCAACAGAAATGAATTGATTTTTAAACTTAAGACCTCTGAAAAACCGTTTGCTTTAATCAAGATCGGCGATATTTCTGGCTGGCTAAAAGATAAACTTGAAGGATACGAGATAAACGAAAGTTTTGAGAATGAAAGCTATTTCAAGCGAATAAACAGCGATGATTCTGACGTAAATATCTTGATGGGATCACGTTCTTTTTACGAAGGCTGGGATTCTAACAGACCGAACATTATTTTGTTTATAAATATCGGAGTAGGTAATGATGCCAAGAAATTTGTCCTGCAATCGGTAGGCAGGGGTGTCCGAATAGAACCAGAGAAGAATAAGAGGAGAAGGCTTCTGAACTTGCTTAACACAAACGTGATAGATAGACAGATATTTGAGAGAGTCAGAGATTTAATTCTGCCAATTGAGAGCTTGTTCGTATTTGGCACTAATGCGGAAAACCTGAAAGAAATAATCAAAACACTAAAAGAAGAAAAGCAGGACAAGAATCTAGGAAAAGAATTTATTGTAAATCCTGATGCACATAAACATCTACTGTTGGTGCCTGTCTATAAAAATTCAGAAAGGATTATTGCTGAGCAGCAACAGCCACAAAAGTATCCTATCAGTAAAGACGATTTCAAGTTGGCAGAGCGATTTTACAAGTTTTTGGGTGATAAGATTGCTCTGGCTAAGTTTGACTGCGATATTAAAATTTTAAAGATAGCAGGCGGAAGTTTTGAGAAAAAGGAACAATACTACGATTTTACCGAAGTCAATTCGCTTTTTGATCCGGAGCTGACTCTTGTACGTTTCTTTGATTATCTTGCAGTAAGTGGCAAGGAGCTTGAAAAGTTCAAGAAAATGGAAGATGAAATAGTGCATTTCAAAAGGATTAGATTCAGTGATGGTGAAAGATATGATGATATTCTGAAAGCTGTTGAAAAAGTGAAAAACTATCCTCAAAAGGAAATAAGAGAAAAAGAGATAGATGCTGAATTTGAAAGGACAAGAGATAAAGAAAAATATAAGCAGGATATAAGACAGCTTGAACTTGATTTTTCCAAAGAGGTCAAATATGAGAAATTGAAAATCAAATACATTCAAAACCACTATTATTTACCAGTGATGCTTTCAAAGACAGAGAAGATCGACTATATCAATCACATTATCAGTGTTGATAGTGAGGTAAGATTTGTTGAGCAGTTGGAAGAGTATCTATCTACTTCTAATAACATCTTTTTGCAATTTGATTGGTGGATGTTCTCCAAAATTGATCAAACTTTGGATGAGGTCTTTATTCCCTATTACAATCCGAAAGAGAACAATATTGCCAACTTCAAACCTGATTTTATCTTTTGGATGCAGAAGGACAATCGGTATTTGATTCTATTTGTTGATCCAAAAGGGACTGAACATACTGACGGTTATAGAAAAATTGACGGATATTCAAAAATCTTTGAGAATGAAAATAGAGAGAGTAAAGATTTTGTATATGATGATCTTGAGGTGAATGTAAAACTGCTTCTGAAACCAAAACGAGGAATAGCAGAGATTTTAGAGAATTACAGAAAATACTGGTTTGACAACTTTCATGATTTTGCAGATAAAATAAAAGATTTTCTCATCTAACACTTTTTCCCTTTGAAATTTTCTGCTAAACTTTTTGTTATTTGCAGATATAATTTGCCATGTTCAATACTTGGTTCAATTTCAGAACCCTCATGCCATTCATTGAATATAAGGACCATAACTTGGATGATTTGTTGTTCCAAAATCAGGATATCCATCTTCATTGACCTTGTTTGGAAAATGCCCTCCTTCATCCCAATGATACCAATCTCCACTAACTTGAGGAACACCATACCATGTATAATAGAATGCTAAAACTTTACGTTCCATAAATTTTCCTTCACTATAAATTAATCTTTATAGATAATATCGCTAATGATAAAGTTTCAATTATTTCGCATATAGCGCCATAAGTATCGCCTGTCAAGCCACCCAGCTTTTTTGAAATACTTCTTCCGATTAACCATGTGAACAGGAAAATTACAATAAGTACTGGAAACGCTTTCCAGAGTAATAACGGGATAGCTAATATAATAACAGGAATAGTTGCCCAAAACACATAGCTCTTTCTAGCATGCTCAACAAAAAGACTACCTAGCCCAGGTTTAGCATTTGCATAAGGAAAAAATGATATTGCAAATACCATGCTCCATCTTCCAAATATCGGGAACAAAAGTAGTGCGTTAACTTTATCGCTGAGGCTCAGCGCATTTAGAAACGCTAACTTAGATGCAAATATACATATAGCACTCGCTACACCCATAGCACCGACTCGGCTATCACGCATTATTTCCAATTTGCGTACCTGGTTCTTCCCACTCAATAATCCATCGAAGGTATCCATCAGTCCGTCTAAATGGAGCCCCCCAGTGATCGCAAAAAGGCTTATGACAATAATAGTATTCACGGCAAAATTAGGAAAAATAAATGATAAGGCATAGTTTATCAAAATCAATAAACAACCGATTATCACACCAACTAATGTGAAAAAAGGAGTAATTCTTGCCATATCCTTTTGCGATATTTCTTTACTCACTGGTATGGGTAAGCGTGTAAGAAACGTTATAGCAATCAATAGTCTTTTCATAAGATATTTGAAGGAAACAGTGGTTCTATGATGAATTTAATGAAAAACAGAGAAATGGAAAAAATATTTATAAGAAAACAGCCATAAAAGACAAGGTAGCCTTGTCCTTTATGGCAAAAGTAAAAATAAAGTCCAATTCAAATTTGGTTTGATTGTTTAAAATATGGACTTTATTTTTGCCCATGTGATAAATTGCTTTCCCTTTGATGTAACAGCGTTTGGTCTTTTGGGCGGAAATGATTGCGGGTCCCATGGTTTTGTAACTGGATCTGCGGAGAATTCCTCAGCGTTTGTGAACCCATCTCCATCGGAATCCAAATTCGCAAGGGCATCTGTGTATTTATCACCAGCAGGTATGGCAATCTTTTCCCAATCCATTCCAAACTTATTTCTCGCTCC
>JAMWBX010000183.1 GCA_023818725.1 Candidatus Omnitrophota bacterium | reverse complement strand
TTCTTTGAAAAGCAAAAATGGATCATCGCCCCTGGCAAGGGTTGAAAATCCACCTGTGGAAGGGAAAATGCTCCCAGAATTTGTCTTTGTCCCGGCTGGAAAATATTTTTCAATCAACTCTGTTGCCTTCGCGTTTAATTGTGCAAAAACAAGTGATCTGAATCTGTGCTGATGATAGAACGCAATATCAGTATCCTTTTCAACCTGTTCAAGCGTCAAACCTTCTGATTTCAGGTAATCTTGATATCTCTGTTTTATGCCTTTATAACTCATCAATGTCTCAAAAGAAGGTGGACCTGCTTCTTCTATGAGCTTAATCCTGTAGGGTATTTTTCTTCCAAGTGTTTTTTCCATGTCTTCTGCAAGCTTTTTATATCTTGCTTCAAGAGCGGAAAAATCTCCTTCATAACAGGCCTTTGTCATATGCGCATTATGCACGGTTAAAGCTCCAGTATCTGTATCAAAACCTTTAAGGGTCGGATTTATACCGAAAATCTCGCTATGACTACTGTATGCGGCCGCATTGGCGCCACAGGCAAGGGCAAGCTCAAATTGTTCCTTTAAATATCTCGGCCCAAGCCCAAAACAAAGAAGTAGTTTTTTTGCAGGACTGCCTGAAAGTTTGTAATTGTCAAGAATTTGTTTTTGTCTCTGCAGGATTTCTTCAACTGTAAGAGCCTTATTTTTTCCTAAAAGTCCTTCTTCGTACCTCTTCTTTCCAATCGCAACAATAACTGAAACCGCCTCTTCCCTGTCTTTTAACTCAACCTTTTTTACTATATTTTGCTCTTTTTCTGTCGCTATCTCTGCAATAATTTTCCCTTCGCCTTTCTTTGTAAAAGTCACCTCTGCCGGCATTACTGTCGAAACCATAATTTTTTGCCAGCCGGTTGTCTCCCCTGCTGAAAGAACCTGTTTTGTTTTTGGTTTTTGTTCAGACAAATTCCCATTTAAAGCATAATAGGTATCCTGCGGACCCTTGTAATAACCCATGAGATAAAGAGAAGTTTTAGCATTAACCTCTGAAGAACCTTCAATCGCAGTTATTCTTACATAAATCGGCGTCTTAAATCTCGAAATAATTGGCGGCTCGTTTTTACCTCGCCAGTTCCAGTCGTTCCCGGGTACAATTGTTAAATCATCAGTCAAATATACAAGGTCAATTACCCTTTTTGCTGCTGGCTTTTGATTCTTATCCTTTGAAATTATTATCTGCGCATTACCTTTTTCAAGCTCAACCGTCATTCCCTGATATACAAAATCAGTGTTGTGCCAGTACCACGGATACTGCTTTGTGTATCCTTTTCCAAATGGAAAGTACTTTTCATCTTCAATTCTTCCAAAAGTTTGTTTTGCCACTAACTTTTTGTTTTGAACAACAGATATACTGAAAACAGAACCAAATCCATAACAGCTTTCATACCTGACCCACAAATTATATTTTCCAGTTGCCGGAATTTCTATGTCCTTTCTGGCGATAGCCGGAGTGTCTTTTTCATCTCCAATAATAACATTTAAACTCCAGATATTCGGTTGGCCGGAAAAATAACCACCAGGCATAATCTTCCAACCTTTTAAATAATCAAATTTTTCAGCATCTATCGGCAACTCAAAACACATAGCAATTCCTGCAGAAATCAACAAAACCGCAATCAAAAAATACGATAAAAGCCTAAATTTCATCATTCCTCCAGGTTAAAAAATTTAATTTTTTCATCAAAACCCTCACGTGTTAATTTTGCTATTATTTTATACGCAGTGTGGTTTGTGTCAAATTCCGGATAACCGGACCTGTTTTGAACAAAGGAATAAAATTTCACGCAAACAGGTCTGCCAGAAAAAGTTAATTCAATCCACAGAAGTGGCGCAATTTTTGCGCTTTTTTTCAGCGACCATCCATAATTGACAAAATTTCCAAGACTGTAAGCAATAAATCTGTCCCTGTAAACTTCAACAGCCCTTGGAACATGAGGACCATGCATTAAAACAAGGTCTGCACCATTGTCAATTGCACCATGAGCAAGATGAACAACATTTCCACGGTTTTCTCCAAGGAAATACTCTGTTTGGTTTCTCACATACATCGCATTTTCACCTTCACTACCAGCATGAAAAGAAACAACAAGCACATCGCACATCTGTGAAAGATTTCTTATCTCAGCAAAAACATTATCGGAATTAGTAATCGAACGTTTCCCCGGCCCAAACGAATAACCAGAAAATATTACCTTTAAACCCCTTATGTTAAATTGAGCGATTTCACCTTCTCTTGAAACAAACTGAATTTTGTTTTCATCCAAAATTCTCTTTGTTTCATTTTCACCATCTTTCCCAAAATCCCTGATGTGATTATTTGCTATGGAAACAACATCAAAACCAGCCTCGGAAATGACTTTGCCAAATTCGCCAGGACATCTAAAAACAAAACTATGTCTTCCATCAATTTTTTTTGCAGGGCTTTTTTTTTCACCAAGAACCGTCTCAAGATTGCAAAAAGAAATATCAGCGGCTTTCAAAATTTTTTCGCAATTTTTAAAGTGATCTCTTTTTTCCTCTGGCGGGATCTTACAATCAGGGAAATCAGCGCCGAAATTTACATCTCCCACTGCGGCTATAGATAAAATTCGATTATCAGACCTTTGCTTTTCTGTTGCGCAGCCACAAAATAAACAAAAAACCATAATAACGCAAGAAAACAACCCAAGCCTCATGCCGGAAAGTTTATCACAAACCCCATTTTGTTGAAAGCCGAAGGGAAATTTGGTAAACTAATCATATGGACAGAATTGAAAAGATTTTGAAGGTACTTGAAAAAGAGTATCCTGACACAAAAACCGCGCTAAAATTCAGGACACCTTTTCAGTTGCTGGTGGCAACAATACTATCTGCACAAACAACCGATGTGCAGGTAAATAAAATCACCCCTTATTTATTTAAAAAATTTCCCGGACCCGCTGAATTTGCGTCAGTGAAAATTCAGGATATTGAAAAGCTCATATCTTCGATAAACTTTTACAAAAACAAAGCTAGGAACATAAAAATGGCAAGCGAGAAAATAATGAAGGAATACAATGGAAAGGTTCCGGAAACAATAGAACAACTTGTTAAACTTCCAGGTGTTGCAAGGAAAACTGCCAATGTGGTTCTGAACCAAGCATTCGGAAAAAACGACGGTATTGTCGTTGACACACATGTTAAAAGAGTGAGCCAGCGGCTCGAATTGACCAAAAATACTGATCCAGTGAAAATCGAGCAAGACCTGATGAAAATTATCCCCAAAAGCCAGTGGGGCAATTTTTCTTTCAGGGTAGTTCAACACGGAAGGGCTGTTTGTAAGGCGAAAAATCCTGCGTGCAACAATTGCGTCCTTTTAGAATATTGCCCGGCAGGTAAAAAATCCAAATGAACAAAAGAAAAATTTTTGTTGTCCACGAGCATTTTGCAAAAAAGCACCATTTTGATTTAAGATTGGAAATAAACGGAGTCTTAAAATCATGGGCTATACCAAAAGAGATGCCTTCAAAACAGGGCGAAAAAAGGCTTGCAGTGGAGGCAGATGACCATCCGCTTGAATATGCAAAGTTCGAAGGAGAAATACCCGAAGGAACTTAT
>JAMWBX010000182.1:1371-3623 GCA_023818725.1 Candidatus Omnitrophota bacterium | reverse complement strand
CCGCAGGGGACAACCTGGTATCCTTCGAAAAATTCATCGTTTTCAGCAACAAACTGATAAGGTCCTGTCCATTGTGGATATTTTTGATAGAAATGAAACGGACCATGAGAATTTCTTCTGTGTCCGAAAAGTTCTATACCGAGTGTGTGCGTTTTCCCATCATTTACAAATTCTGTTATGTCAATACAATTTGGTTGCCAGGCAATGATTCCTGCACTTTTTCCGTCTACAAGAATCCTCACAGCTGCTGCTTTGTAATCCGGAATATTTACAAAAATTTTCTGATTTTCCTTCACTTCTATTTGTATCTGATGCAGATAAGTAACATTTCCGGAATAAAACAATAGTCCCTGTTGAGTCCAGTCGCCTGTTGAAAGCTGCTGGACATTTCCTACAATTGCCGGGTTGTTGTCAATCATTTTTACTCCAAAGTTCCCCAGTACATAAATGATTTCAAATCCTGGATGTTCTGCATCATAAAGCGTTTCAAGAACAATCTGATTCTCTTCGACGCATAAAATTGACGGGTCAAATCTCAAAAGTCGCAGTGACCTATCAACCCACCAGCCACTTTCTAAATCAGAGTTTATTTGATGTCCATTGATTGAAATTCTGTAAAGCTCTGGTTTTTCAATGGCAAGGCATGTTTCACCAGTAGGTATAGTTTCAATAAAAAAGCGATACTTCAAACATACATTAGTAGATTTTGTCTTCTGGCTCTCTTTTCTTGCCCATGGCTGCATCATTGCTTTGCCCCTGATTGGAATCCCGAGATATTTTCTTATTTCCCTATCAATCCTGAGTATTTCATTTTCGTCCTGCCAGGTGCCATCAGAAATTTTCCATTGCGGTTTGTCCAGAACCAGCACATTGTGTTCAGAAAGTAATATATCCCATTTATCTTTTTCAATCCTGATTTTTTCAATTTCCTGAAGTTTTTGCCTTTTTTCTACAGGAATTGAAATAGTTGTTTTTGGAATAATGTAGAGACGGCTTCCAAGCGCAGGCAAGGATGTTTTTATTGCATAGGTTGAATCTTTTTCTATGGTTTCGGTGGAATAAAACTTACCTGAGTTAGGGTCAATCTCCACAGGTGCATTTTTCCACGCCGGATTACCGGAAATGATAACATTGTTAAAAGCAATATTTCTTTCGCAGGAAAGCGCGTGGCGCTCGCCGAGTGGTTTCCACTCCATTGATGTGTTGCAGAGGAAAAGATAAAACGCGTCTTTGTCCTCTCGCAATAAATAAAGAATCTCTTTTATCTCTTCACCGCTTTCATCTGTGATGGAAACACATCGAGCCGATCCCTCAATTTTGTTGATCGCTTGTTCAATAGAATCAGCCACTTCGAAATATTCACAAATTTCTTCTTTTTTCACAGCGTCAACATAATCCGGGATTTTCTCGACGAAGATGACGTTTCCGCCAGCATCCTTAAATTGTTTCAATATTTTCAGCGTTGAGCTTCTTATTGTGAATAGCGGAGGTACCAGCACTGTATTGTATGTGGCTTTATTCACCTTTAGAACTGGAAGGCCATCTTCTCTTATTACTTTCGCCCATTTTGAAAGGATTTCTTCGTCTCCATAATCAAAGTCAATGTGTGATGAGAGCAATGTATCGCAAAGATTAGCATACATAAGGTCGTACTCAACAACTTCCTTATTAAAACCTTTCCATGTCTTTTTTTCATCATCCCACTGAGGCATTCTGAATAGGCACCACATACTTTCAACAGGGTGTATCACAAGAAGATTTCTTTTCTCTGTGCCTTTAGTCATAACCACGTGCAATCTTGCAAAATAATCCTCAACCTTACTGTAAAGATGCCACCACGGCGACTGATAGAAGATGCTGGCTGGATAATCTCTTTTTGCTTCTGCAAGCATCGTATACCAGGAAAGATGTTGGCATCTCAGGTTTATTCCTAAAGCTAACTGCCAGTCGCCAAGCGCCTTATGGCCTGAAAATGGGAAATCCCATCCAGTGCATCCATATGTTTCTGTTAGGCGCCACTTTCTTCCGAATTGTCTCGCGACTGAACTGACCTGTTTTGCGGTATTGAATTCTCTCCTGTGTTCTGTAAGAAGATCCATTCCAGGCGCCTGCATATACTGGTAAAATCTCATGCAGCTTCCGACCACATTTGTCTGGGATGCAAGTGTTTCTTCTGAAAGCACATGGCCTGTAAATAATAACTTATTTTTTTCGCACCACTGGCCTATCTGTCTTGCAAAAGCATCAACAAA
>JAMWBX010000182.1:0-1361 GCA_023818725.1 Candidatus Omnitrophota bacterium | reverse complement strand
TCATGATAGTGGTATCTTGATCTTGAAATTTTCTGTCCTGCTATATCGAAATATATTTCAGGAAGATGATTCATTATGTCATAGCCATATCTATTTTTAAACACAGCAGGAAGTCTTTCGGTCCAGGGGACCGCTATGATTGTTTCGGGTTCATTTTGAGAGATAAAAAATGTTCTTCCATAATTAGGTTCGTCTGTAAAAATTCCAGGTATCACATTGCCAAAGTATTTCCCGCAAGAATTTTTATATCTCTGGTGAGTAATTTTAATAAATTCTCTTACTGCCTGGTGGTTCATTGTATCAAGATATGTGTATCCGTTATACCAGGGGCTTTCCTTTTGGACCTCAATAGTAAAAACAAGATACTTAACTTTATCTTTCGTCCTTTTTTCTAACTTTTTGACCTTTCTATAGCTTTTTATTTTGTCCTGTTCAAATTCGATCTCGAAAATTCCGGCAACATTCTTTGCATCTTTAATTTTTTTATACTCGTCAACAATCTTCATACCAAGATATCTCATTCGGAATTTCTTGTCTTTTGTAACAAGACCACCTGCTGCTCCTGACGGCCATCTGTCTTCGTCATAAAGATAGGCGAGCATTTTTAACTTTTTTGCTTCATCAGCACAGGCATTTATGCATTCAAACCACTCTTTTGAAAGATACTCTGTGTCAAGACCAACGCGCGAATGCATAAAGAATCCGCCAAGACCCATTTCTTTCATGATTCTTATCTGACGTCTCAATTCTTCTGGCTCAAGTTTTCCATTCCATGCCCAGAATGGCGCGCCCCTGTAAATGGATGGAAGTTTTTCGAGTTCTTTCAAAATCGCATTAATATTTTTTGACATGCGTCCTCCTTTTTGTGTTCATTAATATACAACATACAAAACATTTCAGTCAAGCATATCTTTTATAGCGGCACAATGAATAGGGAGCTTTTTCCATCGCGGTCTGAAGTAAATATGACATAAGTCCCTTTCGGGCTGAATGAGGGATGGACATGACCCAGCTGGTTTCTTTCGGGATTGCAGGAAGAATCTGGCCAGCAGAGTATTTGAGATTTTCCTGTTTCAATGTTGATAATGTATAATTCATTCTCTTTTTGTTGCTGGACATCAGAGACAATCAATTTATTGTCCATTGAAATGGCTGAATGTCCGAGCAATCTTTTTTCTGAAAAAAAATTTAATTGGTTAGACGCTTCTTGGGCAATTGCACAATATGCTCCCAAACTTTTTAATTCTGAAAAATACAATTGGGAATTTTATTCATCTTGTGTTGTTGAGTTTTGTCCACAGCATTTTGACCCGGAAAAGTTCAATTGGTCAGACGCTTCTTGGGCGCTTGCCCAATTTGCA
>JAMWBX010000181.1 GCA_023818725.1 Candidatus Omnitrophota bacterium | reverse complement strand
ATATTCTGCGGGCGGATTTGTTCCATACTTCCGCTGGATAATTTCCCATAATTTCCGTGCTTCTGTTATAAATTCTAACGGCTGCTGCCCCTGTTTATTGTCTATATCAGATTTTTGCACAATGGCGCAGTACTGCCTTAATGAGCGACGGCATTTAGCGACATCCTCTTCAAAACTTATTAATGAGTTTGACATAGTTTCTGCTTTTGCGCTGGAAACTACGCCGGTAACTAAAGTTATTACTGCTGTTGCAAATAAAAATTTTCTCAACATCTATCCTCCATTTAACCTATTATTTTCTGGATTCCACTGATTTTTTTGTATAAATAATAGTATACAGGCACGGAACGAGGAAAAGAACAACAAAAATTTCCAGTCCCAGGCCTCCGATAGCCGCAACTGCCATTGGCTGTAGCATATCTCCACCTTCTTCCAGAGCGAGCGCCAACGGAATGAAACCAATCAGGGCGGCGACTGTGGTCATTACCATTGGTCTGAGTCGTATCCTTGCGGCTTGAGTGATAGATTCTTCAGGCGGAATATGTTTACCTTTTCGTATTTCCTCAGAGAAATTTATAAGCAATACGCCATCATTTACCATTGCCGCGATAATAACAAGTATACCAATGATAACTGTCCCGCCCAGTGGCAATCCTGCAATCAACATAAGTATAATACTTCCAGCCAGACAGAATGGCACGCTTCCCAAAATCAGGGCTGGATACATCGCAGTGTTAAATTGCACAGTGAGAATGATAAAGGAAAAAATGACGGCAAAAACCATTATTAAAAGAACTGTGCGTATCATTTCGCCCATCATCTGCGCCTGACCGCCAAAGGATATCTCATAACCTTCAGGCCATTGTTCTTTTGCCATAATTTTCTTCAATTTTCCAAGAGCCTGTCCAACGCTAACACCTGCTGCGTCAGCTCTCACGATTACTTCTTTAATCTGGTCTTCTCTGATAATCTCCACCGGTCCGGTTGCTTTTATCACTTTTGCCACATCTCTTATCCTTATGTTGCTGCCTGCTCGGGTTGCGATTGGTAAGTCCTCCACGTTTTGTTTACTAACCAGTTTATCTTCTGGAACAATGACCCTGATATTATAATATTCATCCTTTTCCCTGTATTTTGTGGCTACAGCGCCTGTAATCAAAGACCTCATTGTATCTGAAATATCGTTAACAGAAACACCAACGACTGATGCTTTTTCCCGATCAATAATCGTTTGATACTCGGGTTTTGTCATATCAAGCGAAACATAAACATTTGTCAGTTCAGGGATTTCATTCATCAATCCTGCCACTTTTTTTGCTGCGTTGAATAATATCGGTATATCTTCGCCTTTAATTTTTACCTCAATATCTGCTTCTCCAATTTTGCGAATGCCTTTAAGTTTCATCTGCATCACCATCGCGTTTCCGCCAGGTACAGGAATCTTGCCGACAATTGGTCTTAAGTATTCAATGTACTCTTTTGTACTTATGTTTCTTTTTGATCTTGGAACAAGTTGAATATTAAGTTCGCCTTCGTTGGCAATTTCATAAGTATACAGCCCCCACACTTTTCCTCCAGCAAGGGTAAATATGCTTTCTATATTTCTGTCATCGCCTATGGCTTTTTCAATTTCAGCCAGAATTCGATTTGTTTCTGAAACTGCTGTGCCTGTCGGGAGCTTCACCTTTACCATAATTCTTCCGTCATCCATTTGCGGCAGAAATTCGCTCCCGAGTTGTTTAAATAAGAATACTGAAACCAGAAGTAAACCAGTGAATGATGCAATTACAAGATACCTTCGCTTTATCACTTTTTTAAGAAGCGTTTCGTAAGAAACAGAAACACGCTGAAAAAATTGTTCAAATTTAGATGTTTTATGAGAATGCAAAACATTCCTCAAAAGCAAAGAGGAAATCATAGGCGTAATTGTAATTGCAATGAGAAGACTTATAACTACTATGGAAGTGATTGTTAAAACCAGTTCCTTAAAAAGTAAACTGATTAAACCCGGAACCATAAGGAAAGGTGTGAAAAGAGCTAGGAAAGCAAGGGTTGCAGCAAGTACCGGTACTCCAACTTCAGTCGTGGCATTTATGATGATTTCATTCAAATTATTCTGAATGTTATGTTCTGTTTTTGTTCTTACCATATGTATCCATCTTGTAATGTTTTCTATTACCACGATGGAGTTGCTCAAAAGAATGCCAATCGCAATGACCAGTCCCCCAAGGGAAAAGATGTTTAGCGAAAAACCAGCTGCCTTCATAACTCCAAAATTTATGACAAGGATAACTGGAAGTGCTATTATCAATATAAGAACCTGACGCCACGAGCCAAGGAAAAGATAAATTATTAAAAGAACAAGAAATGCCGCCTCTAATGCGGCGTTGCGCACGCCGTTCAGAGCCGACTGAATGTAATCCGCCTGATTTTCAACCGTTCCCAGTTCTATTCCTGCGGGTAGAATAGGTTTCATTTCTTTTAGTTTCTGGCTTACCGCTTTTGCCACCTCCACTGTATTTGCGTTGGCTTGCTTCAGAACGCTCAATTTAACGCTCGGCTGTCCATTCAGTCGCGTGATTACACGAACTTCTTCATGGCTATCTTCCACCACGGCTATATCTTTCAAAGTGATTCTTGATAAACCTTTATGCGCCACCGCAACATTTTTAATATCTTCCAGAGAAGTAAATTCACCGGTTGTTCTTGCGATGATTTCTCTTGGTCCAACAGTGACCCTGCCCCCAAATTGTTCGATATTCTCCTGTTTTAATATCCTTAAAATGCCGGGCACAGTTAGTCCATGTTTATTGAGTATATCCGGATCCAGTTTTATGCGGATTTCCCTTTTTAATCCACCAACAACTTCTGTGCCTGCTACTCCCGGGATCGTGAGCAATCTGTCCTGCAACCAGTTTTCTGTCCAGGTGCGCAATTTAACAAGGTCCCAGCGGTCGCTTCTTACAGTCAGCTGGACGACTGGAAGTTGCGATGGATCTGCCTTAACAACAATGGGAGGGTCGATATCAGATGGTAATTGTCTTGCTGCTCTTTGCATGGCAGCCAGTGCATCCTGGTAAGCTACATCAATGTTGACCCCATATTTAAAGTTCACCAGCAGGGTATACATTCCTTCAATAGAGGAAGATTCGAGGTAGTCAAGATTATCCACAGTCATCATCTGTCGTTCTATAGGGTCAGCGACATTTCTGTCAATTTCTTCAGGAGTTGCTCCTCTCCACCATATGTGAACCTTTACCATCGGATAGGTTATGTCTGGAAGAAAATCAACCGGGATGTTGATGAGTCCATATATGCCCAGTATCAACAATCCGAAAAGTATGGCGCCTGCTGCCAGACGACGTTGTACCGCAAAACTCGTTAGCTTCATTGATTTTTATTTCATTTTTTTATTGGAACTTTTTTGTCATCTTCTCCTGCCACTTTTACCTCTGCTTTGTCCTTTAATTTTTCTTGGCCGGCCACCACAACTTTTTCACCAGCAAAAAGGCCTGAAATAATCTGAACCTTTTCACCCTCCCTTATGCCTGTTTCAACAGATTTCTGAACAGCCCTTTGATTTTCCACAACAAACACGACCTCTTTTCCACCCGGCAGGGTAAGTATTGCTTGTTCCGGCGCA
>JAMWBX010000180.1:1434-3643 GCA_023818725.1 Candidatus Omnitrophota bacterium | reverse complement strand
AACCAGAAGAGAGCCAGGGTAATCAATAATCTAGGATTCAACATTAGATATGGTTGTATCCATAGTGATTCCTGTTTTTAATGAAGAAAAAACGATTTCATATGTCCTTGATCGCGTGATAAATGCTGATGTTTATAATTTACAGAAACAGATTATTGTTGTTGATGACGGTTCCACCGATAAAACCCCATACATCATAGAACAAGCCAAAAAAAAATTTGATGGTATTACTGTGGTAAATCACGAGCGCAATCTTGGCAAGGCAGCAGCATTGAAAACAGGATTTTCTTTTGTTAAAGGAGACATAATAATAGTTCAGGATGCAGATTTAGAATATGACCCTTCTGATTATAAAAAACTGGTTACCCCTATTATCGAAGGAAAAGCAGACATTGTTTTCGGAACCAGATTTCATTGTGGAAGACCTGAAGGTATGCCTTTCATAAGATATTTGAGCAATAAATTTCTTACCTTTATGTGCGGAATTCTCCATGGTGTCAGGGTTTCTGATATGGAAACAGGTTACAAGGTTTTTTCAAGAAAGGTTCTTGAAAAGATGGATTTTGTTTCAGATGGCTTTGATTTTGAGCCAGAATTTACAATTCTTGCGACAAAACTCAAATTTATCATAACAGAAGTCGGTGTAAGTTATAAGCCGAGAACTGTTGCGCACGGAAAAAAGATAAGATTCAGAGACGGAATCAGCGCTTTGATTACAATTTTCAAAACCACAGTAAGGAGAAACAGATGAAATTAAATCTGACAAAACTTTTTATTCTCTGTGTTTTTCTTGTTCTTCCATTACGAGCATCTGAATTCCCGCTTAAAGATTTTTCCTTTGACGCATATTTAGATATTTCAGGAACCTGGCTATTTAAAATGGACAGCGCTGATACAGGAGTAAAGGACAGCTGGTATCAGAAAGATTTAGACCGTTCCAACTGGGAAAAAATTTCTGTGCCGGGAGTATGGAACAAAAAACCAGGTGAGATTTCCTATCCATGTCCTGAAGGCGTGGGCTGGTATTTTTGCGCAGTGACAGTTCCATCAAACTGGAAGCAGGAGGTCCTTATAGTGTTTCTTGGGTCAATGTATACAACAGATGTGTGGATTGACGGCAATTATGCAGGAGTTCACAGAGGGGGATACACTCCCTTTATGATGGATATAACAAAGCTTGTATCTCCTGGGAAAAAAATAACAATTGTTGTGAGGGTGGATAACCGACGCGGCAGGACAATACCATCATCAGGCATGGGATGGCATCCTTTTGGCGGCATATACAGAGAAGTTTTTCTCATTCATAGAAAGCATCTTCATTTTGATTCAGTTGCCACATCAACAGTTTTAAAAGGAAATTATGCTCTTTTCAACCTTGATGTCGATCTTGTGAACAATTCAAAAACAAACTTCAATGGAGAGGTATTACTGCAGTTGAAGGACAAACAGAAGATCGCTGCCTTACAGAAGGCTTTTGTCAATGTTGCATCAAACCAGAAAAAAAGAATCAATTTTTCATTGAAATTAAATAATGCGAAATTGTGGTCGCCGGAAAGTCCTTATCTTTATACAGTCAAACTTTCTCTTCCTGACTTCAGTAAGATTGAATTTCAGGTAGGAATCAGACAGTTTGAGTCAAAAAATGGGAATCTCTATCTGAATGGAAAAAGAATATGGCTTCAGGGATTTGGCAACCACGAAGAATTCCCAAACTATGGACCCTGTGTGGATGAAGAGAAATTGAAAAAAGACCTCCTTTTGATGAAAAACGTTTATAAAGCAAATGCATTTAGAACAGGACATTATCCGTTTCATCCTTCTTTGTTCGATCTCTGCGATAAACTCGGAATCATTGTCCACACTGAGATACCTGCCTGGCAGGTCAATAAGGATTTTATGCAATCTGATGAGGCATGGAACCTGTGGCTGAAGCCCCAGCTTGAAGAAATGGTGAAGACCTTTAGAAATCACGCCTGCATTGCATTTTGGGGACTTTCAAACGAACTGTACAATGTTCCGCTTTATCACAAAAAAGCTGCAGAATTTGTTCGCTCTCTTGATAAAGATAGATTTATCACAATTGTTTGTGCTTCAACATCCGACCTTGAATCCAATAGCATTGCTGATATTGTTGCAAGAAATTTTCATTATGGGTGGTACCATTCCAAAAGCGTCTACGCATTAAGAGACAATCTTGGCGTTGTGCTGA
>JAMWBX010000180.1:0-1424 GCA_023818725.1 Candidatus Omnitrophota bacterium | reverse complement strand
CGTCAGAAGGAAAACCAATCTGGGTTGCAGAGATTGGAGCACTTGCGAATGCTGGAAATTATTCCGGAGGATATGGCGACCTCTTAAGAGGAACTGAAAAATACCAGGATAAGGTGATCAGATATGGTGTTCAATATTGCGCAACACAGACTGACCAGATATGTGGAATAAGCGTGTGGACTTTTTCTGATTTTCACGGAAGAGGACAATTTATTGCTCACGGCATCCTTGATGAATACAGAAAACCCAAGATATCAGGATATACAATTTGTAACCTTTTTAATGGAAATGTGCGAATTTTTATATGTGAAGAAGAAACCCTGGTGAAGCAGGCCGAAAACTTTGTCGCTTCTATAAGGACTTTTAATCCGGATGAAAAAAAATATAGGAATCTTGAAGTAAACTGGTGCATTATAAAAAATCAAAAAAAGGTGAAATTTGGCAATTTCAGATTTTCAGTTGATGGAGAAAGACACAAGGAGATAGGAAAGATTGAATTTGCTCCGCCTGATGAGCCAGGATTGTATTCTTTATGGGTGCAGCTGGTTGATTCAAAAGGAAACTGGCTTTACACAAACAGCTGTTTTTTTGATGTGAAACAGGCTTCAAATCCAGGAATTCTAAAGGTTATTATTAACGGAAATTATGAAAATGTGAAGATGGTATACCAGGATATTCAGATACCAGCGTATCCCCATACAGGAATCATACTTCCTTTTGAGCCTGGAAATTATACCTTTGAATTCAGGACCCCGGGCTATAATTCTGTTATAAAAGATGTGGTTATTGAACAGGGCAGGTTGACAGAAATCGCGATTGATTTCAAAAAATGAAGCCCAGATTTTTCAATCCTGAAATAATTCTCGGGTTGGTCATAGCAATTTTGTGGACATACTTCTCTTTTTTTCATGGATTTGATGATGATGAATTCCAGCACTGCCACAATGCCTACCTGATATGGAAAGGCCTTGCTCCATACAGGGATTTTTTTGAACATCACCTTCCGCTATATCAGATAATTTTTTCACCATTATTTATTTTCGGGGAAAGACCTTCAACAATCTTTCTTTTCAGATTATTAAGTTTGATATGCAGTGGCTGTGTTTTCTTGGTTATGTACAGGCGCCTGAAACAGGATTATGGAAGGATTGTTTTATTCGGTTTTGCGCTTGTGGCATTTGTTCCGATGTATCTTTTCAAAATGACAGAAGCAAGGCCCGAGAGCGTTGCGATATTGCTTTTTGTATTAGCGTTCACATATGTTTTTTCCCAAAACACTGAAAAGCATCACATATTCTTTGCAGGCGCGCTGAGTGGGCTGATGGTCTGTTTTTCTCTAAAATATGTCTATGCCTGGGCAGGGTTGTGCGCATCCTGCTTCGTTTTGAAAAGAAGAACATATGGAATTTCTTTTTTGTGCGGTT
>JAMWBX010000179.1 GCA_023818725.1 Candidatus Omnitrophota bacterium | reverse complement strand
GAGAAATTCTTGTAGCAATAAATTTTTCATATCTTTTCACAAATTCAGAGATTATTTCTAATAGATGTTCTATCTTTTTCCCTTCGCCATAAATAATTTCTGGAAAACCAGATCTTAATGTCCTGTGGTGGTCTATTTTTGAGTGATAAAGTTCGGCAAATGGAAGGAATTTCAGTTCTTCAAGAACTTCTTCAAGGGTTAGATTGTCTCTTTTGTACTCCCTCAAAATTTCTTCAATTTTTCTTATATCCATATTTTTATATTTTACATCAGCTTGGAAAATTGTAAATAACAAAAGGGCAAAGATTTATTGATAGACAATTTGAACCCTTGACATTTTTCTTGTTTTAAGGTATACAATAATAAAAGAATGGAAATTAAGATATACCCAAAAAGCAGGTGGCAAGAAATTCTTGAGATTCTCAAGAAGAGTTTAGAGAATGGAGAATATCCAGTTGGGGGTCATTTTTACACCATTGATGAGATATGTCAGAAGTTCAATGTAAGCAGAATAACCGCAAAAAGAGTATTTCAGGAACTCAAAAATGAAGGCTGGATTTTACCAATCCGTCGTCGCGGGACAATTGTAACTCGCAGCCATATTCAAAAAGAAGTTTTTTTCATCGTAGGTTCTCCATATCTTGATCAGAACCCTGCAGGGATAGGTGATTATTTTGTAATAAACCAATTACTTAAAGGACTACATGCAAAGGAAGACTTCTATAACATAAAGATAACCACGATAGGACACAGGTTCTTTTTTTCACATCTAAAAGATTTCATAGAAAAAGATGTCTTAATGGCAGGCCAACTTCTTTATGATTTTAAGGATTGGTTTGAAAAAAATCCGTCTAACTTCCAATTGTTGAAATCATATATTCGGCCTGTCTTGCTCCACTGTTTTGAAAATTACCAAGGATTTTCAATGACAAAAACTGATTATGAAAAAGGAATAAGACTGGCTGTTGAGCATCTTATCAATAAAGGACATAAAAACATCGCATATCTTACCAAAGATATAAACTTCCCGACATTCTATCTGAGACTCAAGGGCTTTATGGAAACATTAAAAGAGAGAGCTGTATCTTTGAATATGGACTTTATTAGAGTAACAACGGATATTGAACGCAGCAAGATCTGGCATAACGTTCAGCAGTTACTTTCCCTGTCTCCGAGACCAACTGCCATTGTGTGCGCGAGCGATGTTATAGCAATGAATGTGCTTGAATATTGTGAAAAAAATGGTATCGGCGTCCCGGAAGACATCGCTGTGACAGGCTTTGACAATCGCGGAGAATCGCGATTTTCAATACCGCCTCTTACTACTGTTGATAGTAAACTTGAACAACAGGGAATAAAATCAGTTGAGCTCATTGTTAAACGCTCAAATAACCGGGTATGCGAACCTGTTGTTATGACCTTAGAGCCAGAACTTATAACGCGGGCATCAACATAAAAAAAGTAGCAGCAATTTTTTTCTTAACGGAGGTGAAAGATGAAAAAGAAAGGATTTACGCTTATAGAATTGCTTGTGGTTGTTGCAATAATAGCCATACTTGGAGCAATGCTTTTACCTGCCCTATCAAAAGCAAGGGAGAAAGCAAGAAAGGCAGTCTGTATGAATAATCTGAAACAAATACTGTTGATCTGGCGGCTCTATATTGATGATTATAATGGATACCTGCCTGTTTGCAATCCTTATACTACATGGGGATATTATGACAGAGTGAACTGGGTATATCTTTTGATACCATATACCACTGTTAGATACCGCACATATTTTCAGCCTCAGACTCTCATAAACAGGCAAAGGAAAAATGGCGTATCCTGCAAGCCCGAGTTTCCTGATTTTTTTCCCGGGTAATATCTCATTGAAAATTGAACTAAAGGTATCGACCTTTATATCAGGATAGTCCGGCTCTGCGCTTTCCCTGTATTCGACAAGCTTATAGATTTTTTTATCCTACTTCTGTCAGAAGCAAAAGTTTCGCTTTCAGGACCAATCAAAAGGGCAGGGTTGCCCTGCAATGGAACAATAACTCCTGCTGACTCAAAAATTGGCCAGTAGTCAGACAGGTACCTCACATTCGCGAAATCCGATTCATTTGAATGCGCAAGAAGCAGATCCAGACCTTCATCCTGGATTTTTTCCTGCGCCTTTTCCCATCTCATTTTGAATTCGTCGTCCGGCATATAATATTTTTCCATTTTCGTTCCCCCGGTGAAAACTATCGCTTTTCAAAAAAATTCCATTGACAGATTTTTTGAACTCCCCTAAAAACTTTGCTTATGCGCCTCTAAAACATTGAAGCACTGCTACTTACTCCTGTCAAATTTTTTATCGTCTCTGGAGTATGCCGCAATCTCAGTTTGACATATGCAATGGAGAAATTGTAAACTGAATTTGTCTACGGATGCATTGCGGCATCCACTAATTCAATACCATAAGGAGCAAAGCCGGAGAATATCGCGGCCATGATTGAGATTCTTCAAAACCTCTAACTGCCGCCAGCATCCCTCTGGACAATATCAAAGTTATGGTGGATACTATTAGGGAAACAAAGATGTAAACCATACTTGCTGAAGATCTGTCAAATATAAAAAATATGAATGAAAAAAAAAAACTTTTTTTTCTGACTGGTTTTTTGTTACTATGCGGCTGCAGCGTTTCCTATTATGAAAAGAGCGCTGACAGGGAGGTTTCTTCCATCCTGAATGAAAAAAGCAAAATCGCGCAAAAAGGAAAGATAATTTCGCTTCAAGAAGACACAAGAAATGAAACAATATTTCTTTCCCTTAGAGATGCTTTGATTTTCGCCGCAAAAAATAATCGCGCATACAAAAGCGCAAAGGAAGATGTTTATCTTTCTGCTCTAGCTCTTACCTATCAACGTTATCTTTACGGCTTACAACGGGACGCGTCAGGAAATATAAAATGGAATTCAGCCGATGGAGAAGAAAAAATTTCAGGCAATCTCAATCTATCACTCATTAAGTGGCTCGCTCAGGGCGCCGAAATAACATTTGATATCGGACAGTATTTTACAAAACTTCTCACAGGTACAAAGCAAACCACATTTCAAAACGCGCTGAGCTTGAATATACTACAACCACTTTTTCAGGGCGCTGGAAGGCTTGTCGCTGAAGAAAACCTTGTGCAGTCAGAAAGAAATGTTGTATACCAGATAAGGTCGTTTTTAAGATATCAAAAGAGTTTTTCTGTCAACGTTGCAGAAAAATATTTCGGAATTATCCTTGCAAGAAACAACCTTGAAAATTACTGGAAAAACTATCAGTTTTTACGCGACACAAGAGAAAGAATAGAAATGCTGTCCATAGCAGGTCGACTTTCGCCATTGCAGGCAGACCAGGCGAAACAGAATGAGTACCGCGCTTATCAACAATGGATTCAGGCAGAAAACAACTACAAACAACAGGAAGATGAGTTCAAAATATTTCTTGGGCTGTCTCCAGAACACAAAATTGTTCTTGACAGGAAATCCCTGGATTTATTTCTTGAAAAAGGATTAACGCATCTGGCTGTTGATGAAA
Source organism: Candidatus Omnitrophota bacterium (assembly GCA_023818725.1). GTDB lineage: Bacteria > Ratteibacteria > UBA8468 > B48-G9 > DTJG01 > DTJG01. The sequence goes on along the minus strand of JAMWBX010000179.1, from coordinate 128 downwards.
AAAGCGCCATTGAATACGCCCTGTCGCAGAGGCTGGACCTTATGAATGCATCAGACTATGTGTATGACGCTGAAAGAAATCTTGCCATTGCAAAAAGTCAACTTAAGTCAAAAATAGATTTTGAAGGA
>JAMWBX010000178.1 GCA_023818725.1 Candidatus Omnitrophota bacterium | reverse complement strand
GAAAATTGTTTTTTTCTCTACTGAGGGAGGTGTGGTTTGTTATATAGCAAATAATGAAAAATCAATTCATCAACCATCAGGTTACTGGGATCCAACCGGAAATATTAATGAGCCAATTATCAAAAGTGTATTTGGTTTGTCAGAATTAGAAGCGAACACATTTTTCTATAAATCCGCTTTTAATTTTATAAAAGAAAATCCGGCACAGTACAGACGCCTAGTAGTAGACAGATTTATACGGTTCTGGAGGCCTGCTCCTCATACATTTTCGGGACCAGGGAATAATTATAGCCAGTACCATGTAATAATTGCACTTTTTACAAATCTGCCGATTTTTATCCTTGCTGGATTCGGGTTTTTATTTTCGTTGAGAAAAATAAAAGATTACCTTTTGTTTTATCTTGTTATTATATGCTGGTCGTCGCCGATAATCCTGCTTTTTAAGACCGTGATTAGATACAGGGAACCATTAATGCCATTTATGATAGTTTTTGCTTTGACAGGTATCAGTGCTTTGTGTTCGATAAGAAGATGAAAATAAACGGAAAGAAAAACTTTCTTTTTCTTTTATGCATTTTTTTTCTCTCACTTCTTATCAACATACCTGGAATAAAATGGGGTTTACCGAATTCAAAGACAGTAGAGCTGGTTATTGGAGACAAAAAGCTTCTTGAGGTTTTAATTCCAATTATGGTGGAAACAAGAACTGAAATAAGATCCATGGTCAAAATTCCTGGCGACAGGTATTCAGAGATGTACGCTGAAAACAAAAGTATCAAAATAAAATACGACAATCAGAAACTGGATCTGACAGTCGGGCAGATAAATGCAATGCGTACTTTCCTTTTGAGAACATACTATCCTGACGAACACATAACCATTGTTGCTTTAACAAATATAAATCCTGGTAAAAAACAATTCAGTCCCAAGCTTCTGATTCCTGGTTCTTTTTATGTCTACTTAACCGGTTTATATCTTGGATTGTGTCATTATTCTGGCATAATAAAGATAACAAATAAGCTCGAATTTTATCTTACTAATCCCGCAGAAATGTCTAGGATATACCTGGTGATAAGATTTTTAATTTTAATGGCGTTTCTTGCAAGCATCTATTTGCTGTGGATGAGTGGAAGAATGATATGGAATGACTGTGTTGGATTAATCGCATCATTTTTATTTGCTGTATCTCCAGTTTTGAACCTGTGGAATCATTTCGGCTATTACTATACTTTTTCTCTACCTTTTGTAATTCTAACATTCTTCTTCAGTGCAAAAATTTTGAAAGACAACCGCATAAAAGATTACATTTTCGCCGGTATTTTTGCAGGCATTTCTATGTCTGTTGTTATGCTTTACGGAATGGCTGTTTCATTTGTGCTTGTGGCATGTCTGATGATTTTGTTGACACGCAAAAATATAGATGGCTCAAAAGAAATCATAAAGAAAATTCTGGCGGCTTTTGCATCAGTGCTTTGCACCTTTTTACTTATAAACATATTTCTGCTGGCAGATTTTAGGACACTTTCCAAGCTTGCAAGATTTGATCAGGGTGATTTCATTTTTTCGCTGCAACCATTTTTCTTTATTTTTGGTTCTTTAAAATCAGCCACCGGCTGGCCATTTTTGTTGACCGGCCTGGTGGGCTATATCCTGCTGTTTATAAAAAAAGACAAATTTAGTTTATTTTTTGCGGCTTCGATGGTAATCCCTTTTATTCTCTTATTTAGTTTTTCTCCATGGTATGCAAGAAGAGCGATTTTCCTTATACCTTTTCTGGCGCTATCATCAGGTGTCTTTTTTGATTGGTTGAAAAAGAAAAACTCAATTGCAAAAAATTTTATTCTATTTATAGTTTTTACTTTCACTTACATCTATTCAGCGGCGTTAACAGCTACTTTTGTGGGGGTAAATACTCGTGAGAAAGCGGGCAGGTGGATTAATGCCACTATTTTAGCTCATTCTAAAATAGGACTGGTACAGTTACCTGCACCTTATAGAACACCGCCATTTCATTTCTGGAAGTACAGGCTGATCACTACCGGCTGGGATAAGAAAGCTCTGGAACAGTTGTGCCCGGATTATTTTATTATAAGTGAGTATGAATCACAATTGATGGATGAATCAAGATTGAAGAGTTTTTTTGAAAATTATTTAAAGATAAAAGAGTTCAGTAGGATTCCTTCTTTTGCAGGAATTTCTTTTAAGAGAACTCGTTTTTCGGCCAGGGATTTCTGGATTCTCAGTCCGTGTATTACAATTTATAAGAGAAAAAATGTGGAAAAATAAAAAAGTATCGGTGATTTTCCCAACATATAATGAAAAAGATTCCATAAGAGATGCAATTGAGGATTTTTTTTCTTCGGGATTTGTGGACGAAATAGTTGTGGTTAACAATAATGCGGCTTTCGGGACAGATGAAGAAGTAAGAAAAACAAATGCAAAACTAGTTTATGAAAAAAGACAGGGTTATGGTTATGCAATATGGAAAGGTCTTGAAGAAGCAACAGGAGACCTTTTTATAATTTCTGAACCCGACGGAACATTTTCAGGCAAGGATGTTATTAAACTTCTCGCATATAGCGATGATTTTGATTATGTACTTGGAACAAGGACAACAAGGGAGTTAATATGGCAGGGTGCCAATATGGGGTTTTTTCTTAAATGGGGTAACTGGGCAGTGGCGAAAATGCTTGAATTTCTTTACAACACCACAACTCTCACTGATGTTGGTTGTACCATGAGATTGATTTCGAGAAACCTTTACAACAAGGTCAGACCTTATTTTACAATTGGCACCCAGCACTTCGGTCCCGAACTTACGATTCTTGTTGCAAAACACAGAGTTAAATTCATGGAAATTCCTGTCAATTACAGACCAAGGGTTGGTAAGTCTTCTGTAACCGGCAGTTTCAGAAAAGCATTTGTTCTGGGAATGAAAATGATCTGGCTGATAATCCGGTATAGATTCAAGAGAATACGGAGAAAAAATGATTCTTGCCTATCACAGGATTAACCCCTGGTATCCTGAAGACCCGTTGAGTGTAAAACCAGAGATGTTAGAAAAACAGATAAATTTTTTACTTGAAAAAGGATTTGAACCGGTTTCCCTTTACCAGTATATTGGCGAAAAAGAAAAACGCAAAAAGAAATTCTGCATCACTTTTGATGATGGTTTTGCCGATAACTTTTTTTTTGCATTCCCGGTACTAAAAAAATATGGAATTAAAGCAACAATTTTTATTACAGCTCATTTTATTGGCACAGATAAGTTGCACAAAAATTATACTAACAGGGAAAAAGACAGGTATTTAAAATGGAGGGAGGTTCAGGAGATGTTGCGAGCAAATATTGATTTTGGTTCCCATTCTCTCACACATCCTGATCTTATCACAGTTGACAGGAAACAGGCATGGGATGAGATTTTTGAATCGAAAAAATTTATTCAGAGAAATATAGGAAGAAAAATTGATTTTTTCTGCTATCCGTATGGCAGGCAGAACAAAAAAATAAGAGAAATGGTGAAAAATGCCGGATATCTTGGAGCAGTTATTACAAACTGGAAAGGTGAAACGGATAGATATTCAATACCCAGAATTGGTATCTATGGTCACAATTCATTTTTTGTATTCAGGATGAAACTATGGTCGGAAAGAGTCCGTGGAAAATTGTTTGTTGGATTCTA
>JAMWBX010000177.1 GCA_023818725.1 Candidatus Omnitrophota bacterium | reverse complement strand
CGATAGACAATTCTTCCGGATGAATCTTCAACCTCTATGTCAAGCTTTATCTTTTTTCTTTCCTTCTTATTCTCAATCGTCATAATTCCTTTTATGTTTTCACTGCTTCTGTAAGCAGATGTTTCTGTATCCATTTTTGCAACAAGGTTAATATCCCTTGTTATGACAAACTTACAGCTTCCCCATCCAAGGCTTTTTCCTTTTCCATCTTTCAAAATAAGGTCTGCAAGATGAATTTTATCACTGAGGGGTCTGGAAATTGTTATTTCAATCTTGTTTTCACCAGGTGCAAGCTTTATGCTTTCCTGCTTATTTTCTTCCTGTTCATAGAAACCATTGTAAACACTCAAAAAGCAGGTAACATCCACAGGTTTTTCTGCGTTGTTCTCTACAATTGCTTCAATCTTCTGTTCGCTTCCCTTCATACTTTTTACAGATATGGATGTTTCTTTATGGCCTGCCCATATGATGCTTCTTGCAAAAAGTCCAAAACTGTATTCCCAGCCAGGTATCCACATCCATCTACCTTCTGCCTGCCAGTCACCAAGGCTTTGACTCACTGTTTCATATCCGCTCGCCGGGTTCCCTGATATAACAACAACCCTGCCTTTTCCCAGCTGATATGCCCACACATCAGGAGTTTTGTATGGCATACAGGATACAAGATGAGAAACATCAACTTTGTTTCCATTTTCATTGAGATATTTTCCAAGTTCTCCATAAATCTGGCTGTTTTTCAAATCTGCGAGAATGACGATGCCTTTACCCTGTTTGACAAAAGAAAATATGCTATCCCTGATATAATCCGGGATTCCCTGATTCCAGTGCAATGCTGAAAAAAACACGACATCATATTGTTTTTCAGCCATCTGCTTTAGAAGTTTTTTCAGGGTGTTCTGTGTATAGGGAAATTTTTTTGCCTGATCCCATGCAAGCGCACATGTATCAAAGTCAATATCACATCTCTGCCATATTTCCCGCCAGTATCCAACTGAGTTGTCGCTTCTGTTGACAAAAAGCACATTCAATTTGCCACTGCTCCAGGGCTTTGCCCATTTTATGTGGGGTGTTTCAATATTAAGGTCAACCTTTTCGTACCAGGCAGGCAAAGGTGGGTTTATTATCTTGTAGCCATAGTATTTTTCTCCTTCCTGCGGCTGTTTCTTTGGCTTCATAAAGTATGTATAGGGAGAATCTCCAACCTTAATAGGTCTTTCTGCTTCAAGAACATTGTTTTTTTCATCTGTCAGTGTAACTTTTATCACACAGGTGCTGTCTTTTTTCTCAACAGGAAGCATAAAACTGAAAGTTGTTCCCTTTGTCTTTTCAATACTTATTTCCTTGCTGCCCAGTATCTTTCCCTTTTCTTCTGGCAGAATTCTGTATCCATATTCAATCTTAACTTTTCCATCAGCAACACCTGAAACATAGATTTTTATCGGAACTTCTTTTCCTGCCTGAATTTCTTCTTTTGAAACAAAATTTCCAATACCCGATTTTTCGCCTGCTGTAATCCCTATCGCATATTTTTCGTCTGCTGCCTCAATGCTTTCAATTCCCTTTACCGGATAAATCTTATAAGCGGTTGTCCATATCTGACCTGGTTGCATAATCTGCCTTCTGTAAGGCCACTGAACGCAGGCTCCCTTTCCTTTTGATAACCAGCACTCTATTGCGTCGAGATATTTCCAATCCATTATAAATACAAGTCCGAGTTTACTCTGCGTGCTTAAAAAGCCCGCAAAATTTGAACTTGGTTCCTGAGAACCAACAGGAGCGCTGAAGGACCTTACCTGGCTGTCAAAGTCATTTAAAACCCCAAGCTCGTCAGGAACAAAATACCAGCTATCTTCGCTGTCAACCCATGCCCAGTGCGCAGGCATCAATGTGAAAGGCAGCGTCTCGTTTGAATTGTTTCTTACTTTTATTTCAACATTGATGACAGGAGAATTTTTGTAAAGGGTGTAGGTTCTTTCGATGCTTACATTTTTATAATTTTCAAACTTTCCTGTTCCAGGCAGGTTTGAACGAAATCGCACTGTGGAAACATCCGGTTTGCTTTCAAGTATTTCGCTTTCGTAGTTATGATTGCAATTGTAAATATTTGCGCCAACCATTTCTCCAAGTTCAACAACAGCGTCCTGAAACCAGCCGTATGGCACACTCATCAGTTTATTATCCGGCTTATAAAAGACCTCTGTTGCCTTGCCGCCATTTGATGGAGAAAAAGATATTCTGAAAAATTCATTCTCGATAACAAGAACATCATTTTTGCCATCATTGTCTGTGTCCTGATAGAAAGCGCCTGTATCGGCAAAAACAAAACAGCTGAATGCCAGAAAAAGAACAAACATTATCAACCTTTTCATCTTTTCTCCTGTTTTGTTAAACGCTGTTTACTGCAAAAGTTCCAGTGGCAAAAGGTCTTCTATTTTTACTGGTTTTTGTCTGTCTATGGAAATCATTGCCGCAACACCAATGATTGCGCTTCTTGCTCCTTCCTTGAATCCAGGCAGAATCTGTTTTCCTGTTTCAAGAGACCTGACAAGGTCTTTAAGCATACCGATATCGGCTCCGCCATGAAATTCCTTTGTTTCTTTATTTACCTGATATCTTTGTTCTTTGTCCTGGCTGAATTTCTTGCGAACTATTATCGAATCAGGTATGAAAGAACCAGTGACAATTTCTCCTTTTTCTCCAGCAAATCCCATATAAAAAAGGCCTGCCCCGAAAAAAATCTCCTCAAAAATTACCTTTGCTCCACTGGCATAATCTATTGTTACCAGATAATGGTCAGGGACATCCGAAGGCCCAAAAACGCAGTAATTCCTTGTGTACCCATCAACAGCAGCCGCCTTAATGTAGATATCTTCTAAAAGTTTCATCTGGTCTTCAGAGAGTTTTCTTGCGTAAAGACAGGTTTCTGTTTCCTTACACTGGTGACAGCCAGTCCATTTCTTTTCCCCGCCGAATACCTTCTGTCCGCCTTTTGCGTAAACCTCAACAGGGTACGAATCAACCATCCAGTTCAATATGTCCAGAATGTGACAGCCCTTATGAATAATAAGACCGCCGCTATTTTTTCTGAATTTATGCCATCTTCTGAAATAACCGTCACCAGTGTATCCGCTATAGGACCAGCCAGTTAGAATATTTCCTATTTCCTTTTTTTCAGTGAGTTCCTTCATTTTGATAAAGGTCGGTTTATACCTCATATTGAATCCCATAAAATGCATATTTTTATTGTTGCTGGCGGCAGCCTGCAAAATTTTTGAGATCTGTTCGCTATTTATCGCAAGTGGCTTGTCGCAGAAGACATGATATCCTTTTTCAAGAGTTTTAGTAATCAGATCAGCGTGCGTCCAGTCAGGCGTAGTGATAAAAACGACATCCACAATCTTTGCATCAAGAAGGTCGTCCAGGTTATAAAATTTTTTCACAGGAGGGTAGTTGTGGTGCTTTATCACTGCCTCCATGCGCACAGGATTTGTATCAACGACTGCCTCGATCTTGATCTGCGGTATGTGTTCGGCTGCTTTGACAAAACTCGTGCCTCTGTCACCTGTCCCCACAATTCCTATCTTGATCATATTGTTCCTTTCTTGTTAGAAAACGAGTTTACTGAGCGTCTTTTTTTTCAGGCATCACAATCTTTGTTGCTTTGTTATTCCTGCACACTGTATTTTGTCCAGCCACAATAATGTCTATCTCATGTCCTGA
>JAMWBX010000176.1 GCA_023818725.1 Candidatus Omnitrophota bacterium | reverse complement strand
TTCTATCACAATATCATTGATAGCAACCCTTACGTTTCCCTCAAAAACTGATTTGACAGGTTCGCCATCATCAGATAATTCTGTGTAAACACTGGATGCCGTTAATTCTATATTCTGTTCGGCAAATACGACATTTAAAAATATAAACGCAGCACCAAAAAAAAATATTTTAAATTTCAACATTGTGTTTTCTGGCAAAAGAGACAAGGGAATCCCAGTCACTGATACCACTGGTTGCTCCAATGGCAGTAACGCTCATTGCACCAACAGTATTGGCAAGTAGAGCTGCCTTCAAAAAATCATATCCTTTCAAAATCCCTGTGAGAAAGCCCGCCACATAGGCATCGCCGGCGCCTGTGGAGTCGACAGCATCAACCTTGAGGGCAGGGAAAAATTGACTCTGCCTTCCATCAGTTACGTATGAACCTTCTGGTCCCATCTTGAGACAAACGTTTTTTACCCCTAGTTGTAGAAAAACCTTTGCCATGTCTCTGTAATCATTCTTGCCAGAAAGCATTCTTGCTTCCTCCAGACTGGTGAAGAAGTAATCAACATAAGGCAGGGCATCCTTGATTACAGCCAGCCATCTGTTCGTTGAATCCCAGGCGGTATCAAAAGAGAGTATCTTCCCTATTTTTTTAGCTTTCATTGCGAGGGTTTTCAGATTTTCACCTTCAAGACCAGGCATTAAAAAAATTCCTGCGACATGAACAATAGAAAAATTTCGCAGAATGTCAAAATCAATATCGTTTACAGAAAATTTACTGTTCGCACCGATGGAATGAAGAAATGAGCGTTCACCGTCAGGAAATACCAGAACTGCTGTACCGGATGTTGTTATGCCCTTTTCAACCCTTACCATTGATACATCAATTCCTGATTTCTTTAAGGCGCTCATAACAAACTCTCCGAGAGCATCGTCGCCAAGTTTTCCGATAACGCTTACTTCGGCGCCGAGTTTTTTTGCAACAACCGCCGTATTTGAGGCGCAGCCACCAATATGAAGTTCACAGGTGTCAACAAGTACAAGTTTTCCTCTTTCAGGCATTCTGACCACAGGTCTTGTGACAAAATCACCTACAAGTATTCCAAGACAGGCAAGTCCCTTCATAAAACCTCCTTGTCATTCGACAGATTAAGCTCTTATTATTTTACAGGATAACCGGGAAATTTGAAAAGTTTTTCCAAACACATTCATCAATAACAAACTTGACTTGCTTATTGAAGTGGAAAGATCTCAGTTTGTGCAAATGATAAACAAAGACTGGTTATGAATTGTGTCTATCTGGTTTTTGTTTAAAGAAAATGAACTTTTGGTTTAAAATTATAAGTAGCTTGCTCGTTGCTTATTAAAAAAGAAATGGACAAAGTTAAATAGGGAGGGAAATGACTCCGCGTGAAAGATGGCAGAGCATTTTTCATTTTAAGGCAGTCGATAGGATTTTTAATACGGAATTTGGATGGTGGAAGGATACACTGGAAAGATGGCACTGTGAGGGACTTCCATGTGATATTGACTCAATTGAAAAAGGAGAGAGACGCTTTGGTTTTGGTGGTACCATTGGAGTTCCGGGTAGCCGCGGTTTAGATCCTGCGTTTGAAACAAGAATTATTGAGCAATCCGATCAGTATCAGGTTATTCAGGACTCAAGCGGTGTTATCGCAAAGCATTTCAAAAGTGGCAGGAGCGCAATTCCTCATTACATTAAATTCCCTGTTGAGAATCGTTCTGATTGGAAGCAATTCAAAAAGCGGTTGAATCCAGGTTCAAATAGATATCCGACTGAATCTGAGTGGAAAAAGTTTAAGGAAAGAGCCGAAGATTCTGAATTGCCTGTTATCATCAGCGGTGGAAGTTTGTTCGGCTGGATAAGAAACTGGATGGGGTTTGAAAGGTGTCTTATGTCATTTTACGACCAGCCGGATTTGATTGAGGAAATCGTGGAGTATCTGTGTGAATTCATTCTTGCTGTCAATGAGAAAGCTTTGAGAGAGATAAAAATTGATGCGGTTTGCATGTGGGAAGATATGGCTTTTAAAACGCAGCCAATGATTTCTCCTGCGCTTTTTAAGAGATACTTGGTTCCAAGGTACAAAAAATTATCAGATAGATTCAAAAAAGCCGGTATAGATCTAATTTACATAGATTGCGATGGGAACATCAATGAGCTTGTCCGTCTCTGGCTTGACGCAGGAATAAACATTATGTTTCCGCTTGAAATCAATAGCGGTTCTGATCCTGTTGCCCTAAGAAAAAAATACGGGAAAAGGGTTTTGCTGATGGGCGGGGTTGATAAAAAGGCGCTAATAGAAGGCCCGGCAGCGATTGACAGAGAACTGTACAGAATAAAGGATGTTGTTTTTGAAGGTGGTTATATTCCACATGTTGACCACAGGGTTCCGCCGGATGTGAGCTTGAAAAACTATCTGTACTATCTCAAAAAAAAGAAAGAAGTCTTCAATATCTATGATTGGCACATTCCAGAAATTTTATAATCAATGAAAAGTGGAACTGTTGCGATTATCGGAAAACCAAACGCGGGAAAATCCACGCTCCTGAACGCATTTCTGAGAGCAAAAGTTTCCATTGTTTCAAGGCATCCTGCAACCACAAGATTCAGGATACATGGAATTAAAACCACCCAGGACTACCAGATTGTCTTTATTGATACCCCTGGATATGAGCAACCAAAGCATCAGCTTGGAGAAATTATGAAGAGAAATGTTTTGACAACAGTTGAAGACGCTGATGTGATACTTGCAGTTTGCGATGGCACAGACTTTGATCAAAAGGATAACGAGATTTTGCTCATGGTAAAAAATTCAAAAAAGCCGACTGTGGTAGTTATTAACAAAGTAGACAGACTCAAGAAATCTGAATTGCTTTTGGTTATAGATAAGATTTACAGTGAATTCGGTTTTGAGGAGATTGTTCCATGTTCGGCATTGACCGGAGAAAATGTTGAAGAGCTCGAAAAAACCATTGTGAAATTTTTATCTGACGGTGAAATTTTGTTTCCTCCAGAATACACTGATTCATTGCCGCAGGAATATAAGATAGGAGAAATCATACGGGAAAAAGTTTTCCAGCAGGTTTATCAGGAAATACCTCACTCGGTCGCTGTTGAGGTTGAAGAAGTAAGACCAGGTGATAAGAATCCTCAGATGCTAGTAATTTTTGCAAATATCATTGTTGAAAAGGAAAGCCAGAAAAAAATCATAATAGGGAAAAATGGTGAAAAGTTAAAACTTATTGGTGCACAGGCAAGGAAGGAGATAGAAACACTTGTGGGAAAAAAGGTTTATCTGCAGCTTCGTGTTAAAGTCGTTGAAAAATGGCGCGAAAGGCCAGATATTTCCAGAAGGTTTGGATATGGCTCGCTATGAAAATCGGCTTTCTCCGATTTTTATTTTCCCTCTCACCTCTTTCCTAAAAAAGGGGGAGATTTTCCAGTTGTTGCTCATTTCCAAAATCCCCCTGCAATCCCCCTTTAGAAAAGGGGGAAACTGCTTTTGAAATCCCCTGCAATCCCCCTTTAGAAAAGGGGGAAATTTTTTTCTCCCCTCTTTCTTAAAGAGGGGCTGGGGGAGATTTTCCAGCTGTTGCTCATTTCCAAAATCCCCCCCTTTAGAAAAGGGGGAAACTGCTTTTGAAAATCCCCCTTCAATCCCCCTTTAGAAAAGGGGGAAATTTTTTTCTCCCCTCTTTCTTAAAGAGGGGCGTGGGGGGATTTTCCAGTTGTTGC
>JAMWBX010000175.1 GCA_023818725.1 Candidatus Omnitrophota bacterium | reverse complement strand
ATGATTATCGACTTCCGGCAAAGATGAAACGTCTTGCACTGAGAGACACTTTGATTGCACTGATCGGCGATGATGGTCTTGTTTGTGTTGATATTTCTGAGGGGATTAAAACTCCAAAAACGAAAGTTTTTTTAGATTTCTTAAAAAAGACTGGACTGAAGAAGATGAAAGTTCTTGTCATAGTTGACGGAAAATCTGCTTACAAAGAAGAGTTTATACGGTGTATTAGAAATTTAGAAAATGTATCATACTGCTACGCTGAACAACTGAATCCATATTTGATTCTTACTCATGATAGAGTAGTTGCTCAAACAGGGGCACTGCCGTTGATAAAAAAGATATCTTCAGGAGTTGTAAATGTTTAATCCTTACCAGATTATAAAATATCCTCTTATTACAGAGAAAGCGACTGCACTTGAAGGACAAAATAAATATCTTTTTGTGGTGGATAAAAAAGCACGAAAGACCCAGATAAAGATGGCCATTGAGCAAATCTATAAGGTTACCGTTATGAAGGTGGCGGTTGTAAGAATGCCGGCTAAGAAAAAAAGATATCGATGGTTCAGTGAGGGCTATACCTCTTCCTATAAAAAAGCCATAGTTACCTTGAAAGAAGGAGATAAAATTGCCACTACGTAAGCTAAAGCCTATTACAAGTTCTCAGAGGCATGCGATACTTCCTGATTTTAAGGAAATAACGAAAAAAAAGCCTGAAAAAAAGCTTGTTGTTGGAAAGCGAAAAACAGGCGGTAGGAATAATACAGGAAGGATAACAGTACGCCACAGAGGCGGTGGGCATAAAAAACTTTACAGAATAATCAATTTCAGAGGAAAGCCTGTTGAAGGCAAAGTTATTAGTATTGAGTATGACCCAAATCGAACAGCCAGCATTGCCTTAATTCAATATGTTGATGGAACAAAGGAATATATGATAGCTCCTGTTGGTTTGAAGGTTGGAGATAGGATAAATTATGGAGAGACAGCTCAAGTTGCACCAGGTAATACTTTACCACTTGAAAAGATTCCTGAAGGTTCAGAAATTTACAATATAGAACTTCAGCCTGGAAAGGGTGGGCAGCTGGTGAGGTCAGCTGGTTGTTGCGCAATTCTGGTGACAAAAGGTGAAAAGTTTGCTTCTGTGAAGCTTCCCTCGGGAGAAGTAAGGTTAATTTCGCTTGAGTGTAAAGCCACTATTGGAAGGGTGAGCAACCCTGAACATAAATATGTCTCACTTGGAAAAGCTGGAAGAACCAGATGGCTTGGAATTAGACCCACAGTGAGGGGGGTTGCGATGAATCCTGTGGATCATCCCCACGGCGGTGGTGAAGGCAGGGGCAAAGGAAACATTTCGCAAACACCGTGGGCTAAGCCAACCAAGGGCTATAAAACACGCAGGCGATATAAGTATTCGGACAAGTTTATTGTTCAAAGAAGAAGGAAATAGGAGATTTGTATGAGATCACTGAAAAAGGGACCGTTTGTTGACCCTGTTTTGCTTGAAAAGATAGCGAAGTTGAAAAATTCAGGAAAAAAAGAACCTATCAGGACATGGTCAAGGCGTTCTACAATAATCCCAGAATTTGTTGGTTATACTTTTGCTGTTCACAATGGAAGAACTTTTGTCAATGTTTATATTACTGAGAACATGGTCGGTCATAAACTTGGAGAATTCGCGCCGACCAGAGTTTTCAGGGGACATGGAGCTCATACAGAAAGAACAACGGAGAAGACCTGATGGAAGTTATTGCTAGGGCAAGATTTGTAAGGATCGGGCCAAGAAAGTTAAGATATCTTAGACCGGTAGTGGTTAACAAAGATGCTAATCTGGCGATGAGTCTTCTTGAGCACACAAACAAGAAAGGTGCAATAATTCTAAGAAAACTCATTAAATCAGCCCTTGCTAATGCTGAACAGAAAAATCCAGAACAGAAAAACTGGTACATCAAAAACCTCATTGTTGACGAGGGTTCAAAAATGAAAAGAATTCGCTCTGCCCCAATGGGCAGGGCTGTCATGATTATGAAAAAACTTTCTCATGTTACAGTGGTGCTGGAAGAAATTCCGGAAAATAAGGTCGTAAAAGGAAACAGATATGGGGCAAAAAGTAAATCCAATAGGTCTTAGACTGGGCATAACTGAAAAGTGGAGATCCTTCTGGTACGCGGATAAAAAAAGTTTCAAAGATTTTCTCAGAGAAGATGTTGAGATGAGAAAGTATCTTTTCGGCAGATTTCCACGGGGATCTGTTACCAGAGTTGATATTGAGAAAATTGCTGAAAAGGTTAGGATTATTTTATACAGCCCGAGACCTGGAGTTGTTCTGGGTCGAAAAGGTGCAGAAATAAACGCAGTGAGAGAGGAGATTTACAATTCAGTAAAAAAGCAGGTGTCGATAGATGTTAATGAGATAAGAAATCCTGGGCAGGATGCTCAGTTTATGGCAGATAGCATTGCGATGCAGCTGGAACGAAGGGTCCCTCACAGAGTTGCTGTTAAGAAAGCCATGGCTTTGAGTTTACAATCAGGTGCACTTGGTATTAAGGTGAGGGTAGGCGGAAGACTTGGAGGAGCTGAAATTTCAAGGTCAGAACTTTACATCAAAGGAAAGGTTCCACTTCATACCCTTAGGGCAAAAATCAGCTATGCAACCTCCACTGCGATAACCAAGTTTGGTTGTATTGGTGTAAAAGTATGGATTTTCCTTGGAGAAGTCTTCGAAAAAAGCAAGGACCAATTTGAATCAGTGAAGACCGGTGAAGTGGAAGGATTGAATAAAAGGAGTCGTAAAGATGCCATTGATGCCGAAGAGAGTAAAGTACAGGAAAGTTCAGAAGGGTAACACCAAAGGCAAAGCTTGCCGGGGAGCGACTATGTATTTTGGAGACTATGGCCTGCAGGTTCTCGAGCCAGGGCGACTTAAAAACAATCAGATTGAGGCGGCTCGTATAGCTATTACCCATCATTTAAAATCAAAGGGTAAGCTGTGGATAAGAATCTTTCCGGATAGACCTTTTACGAAAAAGCCCGCCGAGACAAGAATGGGAAAAGGCAAAGGCGATGTGGCTGGATGGGAGGCTATAGTGCTTCCTGGCAGAATAGTTTTCGAAATAGCAGGTGTTGAACCTGATGTTGCTCTGGAGGCATTGAGGCTTGCTTCATACAAAATGCCTGTCGCGACAAGAATCATAAAACGGGAATAATTATGAAAAAGAGCGAATTGAATGAGTTAAAAGATTTAACTATTAAGGAACTTGAGCAAAAAAGAAATGATGTAGCAAAACGTCTCTTTGAACAAAGAATTCAGGTCAGGCTCGGTCAGTTGAAGAACACGCACATATTGAGAAACCTTAGAAAAGAGATAGCTCAGATAAATACTTTGATACAACAGAAAAAAAAGAATGAAAGAGGGGCAAATGACTCAAGAGAAAAGAAAAACAATTGAAAAAAAAGGTGTGGTAACGAGTGATAAAATTGACAAAACTCGAGTTGTAGTAGTTGAAAAACTTACCAGACACCCTTTATATCTGAAAGTCATTAAACAGAGACGGAAGTTCTATGCCCATGATGAGTCTAATATGAGCAAAAAAGGAGATGTTGTTATAATAAGACAGACAAGACCGCTGAGCAAACTTAAGAGATGGGAAATTGTCGAGATCATAAGAAAGGAAAATCCAAAAGTGAAGGAGCAATAAATGGTGCAGTTGAGAACAATCCTTGAAGTTGCTGACAATACAGGTGCGCGCAAAATAAGTGT
>JAMWBX010000174.1 GCA_023818725.1 Candidatus Omnitrophota bacterium | reverse complement strand
TCTTGTAACAGAAAAAAGGATTTACCTTCTGGCAAATAACATTGAAGCAAACAGGATAAAGCAAGAAGAAATTGCCCGGCTACCGGTTGATGATATCATCTGCGTGTGGCATCAGGACGAAAAACTTTTTGAAATGGCAAGAAAAGTTGCAGGCAACAATATCGGAATAGATAAACCTGTAGAAAAATTCGAATTTGTTGACCTGGACAGATTGCATTTTCCATTGCTCGATATTGAGATTGAAAGATTTAAAAATCTTGGACAGAAGGTCAGCAAAACAGTATCAGAAGTTTGCCGGCAGATCGAAATTGGAAACACTGAAAATCAGGTGGCAGGAATGTTGAGTGAACATTTCTGGGCACAGGGATCTGTACCTGTCGTTTTATTAATCGCAGCGGATGAAAGGATATCCAGTTTCAGACATCCAATACCCACAAATAAAAAAATTGAAGGGTATGCTATGATTGTGGTCTGTGTTTATGAAAAGGGATTGATTGTCTCAATGACAAGAATCGTAAGTTTTGGAAACCTGCCAGAGGAGATTAAGAAAAAACATCAAGCTGTCTGCGCAGTTGATGCAGCATTTATTTTATCGACAAAACCGGGTATGTCTGTTGGTGAAGTCTTTAAATCTGGGATAGCAGCGTACAGAAAGATGGGTTTTCCTGATGAATGGGAAAAGCATCATCAGGGAGGGCCTTGCGGTTATAAAACAAGATATTACAGGGCAACAGAAAATAGCACTGATATCATTAAACAAGGGTATGCTTTCGCATGGAATCCATCAATAACAGGAACAAAATCAGAAGACACGATAATTTCTAACAGAAACAATCCATTAATCATCACAGAAGATCCAGTGTGGCCATCAATTTCGATAGAAATAGGAGACAAATGCATAAAAAGACCCGATATACTTGTGCGGTAATATCAATGATACTGGCCTGGGTGGTTTTACAACCGAATCAGGTAAAAGGGAGTCAGGTTCTGGCCAATAACGTTTATGTTCTTACTATCGACGGTACTATCAATCCAATCGTCTACTATAGAATAAAAAATTCAATCGCAACGATAAAGAAAAAACAGGGGCAATGCTTGATTCTTATGATGGACACCCCGGGCGGACTTCTTATCTCAACGAGAAAAATAGTGCAGGAAATTCTTAATTCTGAAATCCCGATCATCTGCTATGTTGCTCCAAGGGGTGCACAGTGCGCATCAGCCGGAACATTCATAGCCCTGTCATGCCATGTCGTTGCAATGGCACCAGCAACCAATATCGGAGCGGCTCATCCTGTAAGCATTGGAAAAGAGATGGATGAAACAATGGAGAAAAAAATCGTAAATGATACCGTAAGCTTTATTAAAAGTATATGCCGTCAAACTGGCAGGAACGAAAAATGGGCAGAAAAAGCAGTCAGAGAAAGTATTTCAACCCCGGCTGAAGAAGCAGTAAAAATAAATGTGGCTGATTTCATTGCAAATGATATTGACGAACTCTTGAACCAGATTGATAAGAAAGAAATTAAACTTGCTTCGGGGAAAAAGGTTGTACTCCAGACAAAAAGCATGCACACTGAGGAAATAAAAGAAGGTTTTGGTGAAAAGCTACTGAACGTAATTGGAGATCCAACCGTAGCGTACCTTCTTATGACAATCGGAATACTCGGGATCGTGATAGAACTTTCGCATCCAGGGTTCGCAGTTCCTGGGGTTGTTGGAACAATCTGTCTTATCCTATCACTTTTTGCCTTTCAGACATTCACGCAAAGCATTGCTGGAGTGCTTCTGATATTAACAGGCCTCATCTTGCTTTTAGCAGAAATTTTTGCGCCAGGATTTGGAATTTTTGCAATAGGAGGTTTTATCGCTATGGGTCTTGGAACATGGTTATTCTTACGTTCTTCACAAAGTGAAAACAGAACCGCAGCAGGAATGTTTATGATGCTTTACACATTGCTGGTCATACTGATAACAGCACTGCTTCTTTTTATAAGGAAGACTCGGCATAGAAAAATCACTACAGGAAAAGAAGGAATTATAGGTGAATATGGTAAAACGCTGACGGATCTGAACCCTGAAGGAACGATTTATGTTCATGGTGAATACTGGAAGGCAACCAGTGCAGGTGAAAAAATTCCCGCAAATACAAAGGTAAAAGTGAAGAAAATAGAAGGGATGACGCTGGTTGTTGAAAAAGAGGAAAATCAATGAAAAACATAGAGACCCATTCAGAGGAATCCTGGAGAATTTTCAGAATAATGGCAGAATTTGTGGACGGTGTAGAAGTTCTTGAAAAGATTGGGAACGCCGTCTGTATTTGGGGTTCTGCAAGAACCACTCCATACAGCAACTGGTATAAAAAAGCACAGGCACTGGGAGAACTGCTTGCCAAGAATGGTTATGCGGTAATTACAGGAGGTGGTCCTGGAATAATGGAAGCCGCAAACAAAGGAGCCTACAATGCAGGTGGAATATCCGTAGGTTTGAATATAGAGCTGCCCCATGAACAAAAACCAAACAAATACATTTCCCACCTTATTTCTTTCAGATATTTTTTTATCCGAAAGGTAATGTTTGTAAAATATTCAAAGGCATTTGTCATCTTTCCAGGCGGTTTCGGTACTCTTGATGAGTTTACCGAGGCAGTCACTCTTATTCAAACAAAAAGAGCAGAAAAATTCCCTGTCATTCTTGCTGGAAAAAAATACTGGCAAGGCCTTGTAAAATGGATGGATGATTGCCTTTTGAAAAATGGATATGTTGACCCAGGAGATATCAAAATTTTTACCATCGTTGAAACTCCTGAAGAAATTATCAGAGCAATCGAGAATTTTTACAAAAAAAAGTAATATGGTTTTCAATCACCTTCAAATTTGCAAGTGCTCTTTCCTTCTCCTTACATTCCACAAAAATCCTTATAATCGGTTCAGTTCCTGAGGGACGCACACCAATCCACCCGTCTTCAAAATCGATTCTCAATCCATCAGGATGACTGATTCTGCTCGATGAAAACTGTTTTTCAAGACGTCTATACAGCCTCCTTATAAGAGTAATCGGGAAATCCACCTTCTTTTTTATGAAGAAATACTTGGGTAAATATTTGAGCATTTCTGACAGCCTTAAATTCATCTTTGCCATCATTTCCAGGGTCAAAGCCATCCCTGCGAAACTATCTCTGCCATAATGGAATACAGGCATCACGATACCTCCATTACCTTCACCACCCGCAACTGCACCAATCTTTTTCATTTTCTCAACAACGTGTACTTCGCCAACCTTTGTCCTTAAAAGTTTTACATCAAACTGAGTGCATATATCATCTATTATTTTTGTTGTTGCTACATTAACAACAACAGGACCTCTCTTGTTCTGAAGCATCCATCTTATCAATAAAGCAAGCCCATTCTCCTCACTGATAAAACTTCCATCTTCAGCCACTAGCGCAAGTCTATCACAGTCAGGATCCTGTGCAAATCCGACAGATGCAGAATTATTCACAACCTCGTTTGACAGAAGATCCAGATTGCATGGCAGCGGTTCTGGATTGTGTGAAAACTCGCCTGCAGGGGTCTCGTTTATCATTACCACACTGCATCCAAGCATTTCAAGAAATTTTCTGGAGTATAGTGCACCTGCTCCCTGAACGGGATCAACAACAACCTTAAACTTCTTTTCCTTTATAACTTTGTGGTCGATGCAATTTATAAGCGACTCAAAAAACTGATCCATCAGCACATCATATCTGTAGTAATCTC
>JAMWBX010000173.1 GCA_023818725.1 Candidatus Omnitrophota bacterium | reverse complement strand
TGCGTGATTCCTGAATCTTTTGCATAAACAAACCTGATTTCTTTGCTTTTTCCTGATTTCCATAAATTTCTTATTTCTAGGGCATTAAGTGGAATGCCGTTATGTTCCAGATGATAGTTCATCTCCGGGTTTTGTGAATTCCCTGTATCCATCAATACCCATTTTCCAAACTGATCACTCCAGACCTCAGCAACGCAGTGATGGTCAAGTATGACATGACGGGCGGTATAACCAAGTGCTATTGCGCACTGGACAAATATCGTTGAATAATGGGTACACATACAGAGTGCAACTGGTTGTTTATTGGTTGCCAGGACAACCAGAGCATCCCAGGGCGGACACCACATACTGGTTCCCCAGTCCCATCCTTTTTCTGCAGTATGCCTTGCCCAATTTCTCAAAAGCACAAACCTTTCCAGCTCTGTTTTTCCATTCTTTACAACATCGTCAAGCCCATACATAGAACGCAAAACTTTCGTTCTGGAATCAGATTCCTGATAAACAAATGGGATTGATGTCTCCAGTATTTGATGCTGTGTATATTCAATTACCCCCATTGAGTGTTCGGCCTTTTTATATTCTACCTCCATCTTAATTGAAATCTGGCTGATTGAAGGTGCTCTGTCGTATTGAGTCGTGCTCAAAATTGTTCTAAACTGTATAAACCTCTTATCGATTGTTTTATCTGTTAACCAGAAACCTCCCTTTCTTCTGAGGTCTTCCCACGCGGACCAGCTTTGGGTTTGAAATATTTTTGAATCGCCGCACCTGTACTGGAAGTGTATTGTAGTACCTGATGGAAGGGTTGAGCTGCAAGATATTTTTAACTTCCTGGCGGTTATAAATCTGCCGTGGAGAAGAGATTCATCAGCGTGGGCAAGCAGATCATAAATCTTGCTGGTCGCGACGCCTTTCTCCGGGTATTGCTCCAATCTTAATCTCACAAGGTACTCACCATCTCCGTTATTCTTTCCAAGTACATCAAACTCCCATGTTTTTCCACCGTCAAAAGAGCGAGCTGAACGATTTGGATATAATGATGGCTCTATTAGCAGCATTCCATTACCTGTGAAAACAAATTCATTCAATCCTTTTTTCAGTAAACCGGCAGGAATATTCCAGACATACCAACCCGATGAATGAAGTTTACTGGAATTCTTAATACGAACCCCATTACAAGTTAGATCAAGACCTGCAGCGCAAAAAGCAAAAAGCTCTGCTTTTAAGCATAATGGATTTTTCAGCCAAAACTGTTTCTTTGCTATAATTTCTGAATTGATCCTTTCAACGTTTGTGTAATGGGTTCTTCCTTGTTCATCCTGGTATAAAACGGATTTTTTAAGCGTTAAGACACCATTTGAAAAAGCTGCAAAAAAATCTGTATGCCATTGTAAATTTGACTCATGGATTTCGATTTCCTTTTTTATTACCTCTGTCATTCCATCCAATGCGCAAAAAAAACGAAAATTAAAAACAGGAAATATCTATTCACCTTTCTTTCCAAGCTCAATTTTGAAAAGACACCCCAGTCTGCCGGAAAAGCTACCAGTAATTCCTTTATTTATAGCGATTATAAGTGTATTGACGGGTTCATAGATAAGCCTTCCTTTCTCATCCTTCAGTGTACCACCCAGCTCAAACCCTCGTGTTTCTGGGTTATATAAAAACCACCTGGGCAACCCATCCTCTTCTCCGCCAATGCCAAAGATTATTCCTTTATAATATACAAGTCCCTGAATTCTCTGTTGTCTCAAAGGTTTGCCAAGATTTATCAGTTTTTGGCTCACTGGATTAAATTCGACGATATATCCATCAAACGTCCCGAGATATATTGTACCGTTATCTGCAAGCGCAGCTGCGTCAAGAGAAGCCCATGGTTCTCTTCCCGCTATTGATGGAAGCTTCAGTTTCAACTTTTCAATCTTCTGTGTTTCAGGATCGAGTTTAAACAAAAATCCATCTTTTCCTGCCGTATAAATGTTGCCATCTTTATCGAACGCGAATGAACGCGATACCTGATACCCATGCGGTTCAAAGGGCCTTGTTCCCGAAATTCTCATAATTTCTTTTCCCGAATCATTTCTATCATAAACTTTTAGCACCCCTGATTTGTCGAGAGTGATAATTTTCTTTAATGTTCGATCCCATGTCCAGGTTATTTCGGGATTAAAAATTACACTGTCGACCTGTAGAATATCATCCGGAAGTTTTTCCTGTAAAACGATTTTTTCATCCTGTTCAATCGAGAAAATTATTCCCCTGTGAAACCTTGATTCTGAAATAATTCCATATATTTTGCCACCATCTTTTTCTACGAGCTTCACTACATTTCTTTGATAGGGAGGTAGTGGGAGATTTATAAGTTTGAGCGAGAATTCTGGAAATCTTTCTGCAGTGGTGGCAATATTTATCAAAGCAAAAAAAATTAACAGATCAATAAGAATCTTTTTCTTCATGTTGTTATCTCGCACTCAGTTTATTAAACCTTACTATAGAATATGGCATACGCTTTCCCGAACCGGCAGAAATAAACATCATATAAATGGTTCCATCATCTGTTGTGCAGGCACCCTGCGCATACAGTGGTTCAAGCTCGGGATTCCCTTTAATCCTTATAACTCCCAGGCATTCAACCTTCTTTTTCCATGGATCATACTTCATAAGGTATGGCGTTCTATCTATAACATTTGGAAAATAAAAGCAACCATTTTTCCCTAAAACAGCTGCATGTTGATCTCCTGGTTTTCCTGCTTCTTCAGGGTAGGACTTATCGACATGGAAACATTTTATTGAGCCGTCTGTATCAGGATCTGTAGCAACCAGTGAAATACTTGAAAGGTCAAACTCCATCACATACTCACCACCAATGGCAACAGCAAAAATTCTATTTCCATCTTTTGAAATTACCATTGCATAGGGATCTTTGTACTTTCCTTGTCCTTCCAATCTTACAGAAAGATCGTATAAACGATCTTTTTCAGGGTCATACATCCAGATAATTCCTGGTCTACCTGTTCCAAAAACTCGACCTTTTTTGTCAATGACCATGTATCTGGGTGATCCTCCTATTGTTCCGAGGTCTTTAATATCTCCACTTTCTATATCATAGATAAGTAGATGCTGCTTTGGATCGCTCCAGTAATAAAGTTTTCTCCTTTTTTTGTCTACTGCACCGCCCATTATTCCTTCCTGTTTTCGTAAGATTCCATGATGGATAACAATCTTCTTTTTGGGGTCAAAAGAAAAAAGATGCCCTCCAGGATATCCCTTATAATTTTCTCCAAATTCAGGCCTTTCAACAAAATTTTCATTTCCCTGTTTTGTTGCCGCCCATATAATCCCATCGCCGTCTAGAAGAATCTTTGCGTGAAATTTGCTTTGAGAGTCAAGACCTGTTCCGGTTTCCCGTGTCAGTTTATGTGCATCAATAATATCCTTCCACTTTAAATCCTTGGGATCGAACTGCAGAAGGTGAGCACTTGAACCATAGAACGCAGTACCGACATATATCTTACCATCAAAACCGACCTCAATGGCGGTATAACCACTTCCGCTGTGAAAGATCTCAGGGATTGGAAACATTTCACCTTCTATAAATCTTATACTTTTGGCCTCTGCCAGATATACATTACCAATCAAAAAAATTACAAAGATTATACCGACAAAACCTTTGGCAAGAAAAATTTTTCTCATGACTCCAGAACCTGTTTTTCTTCTGAAATCTTCAGTAGTACCTCGGTATCTCTACTTACGGTGTCTATCATTATTTTCAAAAATTCCATAAAGTCAAA
>JAMWBX010000172.1 GCA_023818725.1 Candidatus Omnitrophota bacterium | reverse complement strand
CGGAAAGAGGCCGTGGAAAATTGTTTTTTTGATTCTAGTGATTGCCCTTATATTAAGGGCTTGTTTTGTTTTTTATCTTAAAGATCATTTTTACTTTGATGACGAATACGAATACTGGAAAATGGTTGCCAATTTTATCTCGGGTGAAGGGTTGATTGCCGGGGAAAACCTTAAAGCCTATAGACCTCCATTATATCCTTTGTTTCTTGCAATGTTAGTAGAAGCAGGTTTTGGAATTACTGGAATAAGAATTGTTCAATCTGTCATTTCTGCAATGAGTTGTGTTGTTATTTTTTTTCTCAGCAGAAAAATCTTTAATGAAAAAATTGCTGTAATGGCCTCGTTCATTTCATGCATTTATCCATTTTTTATCTTCTATTCAGGGTTTTTGCTAACCGAGACTCTTTTTGTGATTCTGGTTCTTTTAAGTGTTTATGCATTTATTAGATTGACTGAACCAGATGCTTCTAATTATTATGGATGGTTTGCAGGCGTGATAACAGGAAGTGCTGGTTTATGTAGGCCGACAATAGAGTTATTTTTCCCATTTTTCCTCCTGTTTGTTTTATTTTCAAAAAGCACGCAAGTGAAGAAAAGATTGATAAAATCAATGTTTGCTTGCATTGGATTTATTTTTATACTTTCTCCGTGGATTATTAGAAACTACATTGTTATTGGGAAATTTGTTCCCGGTACAACGATGGGTGGAGCAGTTTTCTGGGAAGGAAACAATCCGTATTCAGAGGGTGGACCATGCAGGTACTTCCCGGAAGGCGTCTGGCAGATTGAAGAAGCAAAAAGAGATCAGGTTTTTTATCGTCTCACATTTGAATGCATAAAAGAGAACCCCCAAAGGTTTATTTGGCTTGTTGGAAGGAAATTTCTCAGATTCTGGAATGTTGTGCCAAATGCTTCTGAATATAGAGGGAACCTTTATCGCTTTATAAGTGTAGCAAGCTTTGGATTGCTTCTTCCATTTTTTGTGCTTGGAATGGTGGTATTTCCACATAATACAGGAAGTGTTCTTTTGATGGGGCTTATTGCCTTTTTTACGCTTTTTCATATGATTTTTCTTGCTTCAATAAGGTACAGGCTTGCAATTGAACCATTTGTTATCATGTTTGCCTGTTATGGTTTGTTATGGTTGGTAGAACGGATAAAGAAATTAAAAAAATATGAAACTGTCAATTATCGTACCTGTTTATAACGAATCAGCCACAATAGAAGTAGTGATTGAAAGGTTGCTTTCAATACCTCTTGAAAAAGAAATCATAGTAATCGATGACGGAAGTACAGATAACACCAGACAGGTTCTTAAAAGGATACTCAATGAGAAAAAAAACTATATTAAAGCAATTTTCCAGCCAGAAAACCAGGGAAAAGGATCTGCAATACGCAGGGGACTACTTGAAACTACCGGGGATGTGATTGTAATCCAGGATGCAGATCTGGAGTACGACCCTGCTGATTTTATTAACTTGATAAAACCGATAGAAGAGGGAAAAGCTGATGTTGTCTATGGTTCCAGGGTGCTTGGAAAAAATCCAAAATCTTCGCTTTCTTTTTATCTAGGTGGCAGATTTTTGTCTTTTCTCACAAATCTTCTTTATGGAACGTCGATTACTGACGAGCCCACCTGTTATAAAATGTTCAGAGCTGATTTGCTAAAATCCATAGATCTTCGATGCAGGGGTTTTGAGTTCTGCCCTGAGATCACGGCAAAGATTGCAAGAAAGAAAATTAAAATTTTTGAACTTCCTATAAGTTATAAACCAAGGACGCGCAGGGAAGGTAAGAAAATAAGATGGAAGGACGGACTCATTGCGATATGGACTCTGATAAAATACAGGTTCTAGGTATCTTTTGCCCTGTATGTAGTGAAAAAACAACTTTGATATGGCATGAAGGTATTTGGACAGCGAGAAGGTGTAAAAAATGTGGATTGATTTTCTGTCCGTTATTAAAAAAAACGCATTCCATTTATGATGAAAGATATTTCCATCGCTGGTACGTAAAAAATCAAGTCAAAAGGAAAAGATATCTTAAAAAATTAATTAAGAAAATCGAAAAGATGGTAAATATTCAACCAGGTTATTTGCTCGATATTGGTTGTGGGATTGGCATATTTTTGGAGCTGATGAGGGAAAAAGGATGGAGAAGTTCTGGAACAGAGATTTCTTATTATGCATATCAATATTGCATTGAAAAAGGATTTGACGTAATCTGTTCTGAACTGGAAGTAGCAGGTTTTAAAGACTCAATTTTTGATCTTGTGACTGTTTTTGATGTTATTGCCCATCTATATAACCCACAAAATTATTTAAAAGAGATTCACAGAATTTTGAAACAGGAGGGGTTATTAATTATTAAAACCCCAAACCATCCGGCTTTTGTTTTTAGGTTTGCCAGCATTTTACGGTTCACACGTAAATCAAAAAGTTTACTTCACATCCCTGTACAAGTTTTTCATTTCACACCAGAATCTATTAGAAAATTTCTTTTAATGAGTGGCTATAACGTGCTTTTTCTAATCAGGGTAAACGATATCCCAGCGTTTTTGCTTTCATTTTCATTGAAATCCCTGTGCTTTTTTTTTGAACAATTATTTTTAAGACTCATCGGGGGTTCAGATTCGATAGTTGTAATTGCCAGCAAGAAATTTCCCATAAAAGGTGAAATAAAAGTATAATAATGGACAAAGATAATAAGATGAGAAAAATTCTTGTTACAGGCGGAGCAGGTTTTATTGGAACAAATCTAGTACTGAATCTTCTTATGGATGGGGAAAATAAGGTGGTTATTCTCGATAATCTTTCCCGTAAAGGTACAGAGAAAAATTTAGAATTACTTTTCAGTAGAGGTTTTAAAAACCTGCAGTTTGTCAGGGGAGATATCAGAGATTATAGGCTTGTGAAGAAATTAACTGAAAAAACCAATGCTATTTTTCATCTTGCTGCACAGGTGGCTGTTACTACTTCTGTTGAATATCCACTGGATGATTTCGAAGTAAATGCCCTTGGCACTCTTTATCTTCTTGAATCTTGTAGGAAGAATGCAAAAAATGCATTATTTTTATACGCGTCTACAAATAAGGTTTATGGTAGTCTTTCACATCTGAAGTTAAGAAGCTTTAAAACAAGATACATGCTATTAGATAGAGCTAATGGTATAGATGAAAATGAACCACTTGATTTTTTTTCTCCTTACGGCTGTTCAAAAGGTGCAGGAGACCAGTATGTCAGGGATTATTCAAGAATTTATCAAATGAAGACAGTCGTATTCAGGCAGTCATGCATATACGGTCAGTACCAGCATGGAAATGTTGACCAGGGATGGGTTGTCCATTTTATTAAGAAAGCAATGAAAGGTGAAAAAATAACAATCTACGGGGACGGCAAACAGGTTAGAGACATCCTTCATGTAAACGACCTCATTGATGCTTACGTGAGAGTATTAAATAACAAAAATAAGGCTGCGGGTAAAGTCTTTAATATTGGCGGCGGAATAAAAAATACTTTTTCTCTTCTTGAACTTATTAATTATCTGGAAAGATTGCTGGGCAGGGAAATAAAATATGAATTTGGATGCTGGAGACCTGGAGACCAGAAGGTTTTTATAAGTAATAATAGATTATTTGAGAGGACAACAGGTTGGAAGCCCAGAATAGGTAAAGAAAAGGGGATAAGAATGCTTGTTGAGTGGCTCAGCAAGGAAGCATAATGAGGGAAATTGGCATCATTGGTGCAGGTCATGTGGGTCTTGTTACAGGAGCTTGCCTGGCAGAGCTTGGGAATAGTGTTATG
>JAMWBX010000171.1 GCA_023818725.1 Candidatus Omnitrophota bacterium | reverse complement strand
ACCCGGTATCTTTTCAATGAAATAGAAAATCAACTGGGTGGAAAATGGGCATTTGAACCAGATGGGGAAAAAATTGCACAGTTGATGATCAATCATATTGACGAAAAAAGAAAGAAACTTGGCATCGACAGGGCAAGAGAGAGAATACTTTTTGATATGGAAATGAGAAGGCAGCTATAAAAATACTAGAAGGTTTACATGTGATGGAGCTGCAGCGGTTGCCTAAATAAAGGAGGGCTGAATGTCAAAAATAATTGCAGCATCTGCCATTCGGGGTGCCCATAAAATAGTAAATATGGCTGAGACAGAATGGAAAAATGCAATGGATCAATTTGGTGCAAATCAGGAGGTTTCTTTCCCCGAAACAGCCTACTTTCTTCCTGTCATTTATGGAATACTTGGCATACCGGTAAGAAAACTTGGCGATATGGAGAAAATATTTAACATCTGCAAACGCCTTCTTCCTGAAGTGCCGGCACAGCAATGCCATCTCCCTTATCTTGGACCTGCGCTTGACGCTGGAATGGCAACGCTATTTGCAGAAGAAGCTTATGAAGCCATACAGTATCTCAAGCACCCAGATTTATACTTTCCGGATGAAGAACCCCCAGAAGGAAAGATATGGTTGGGAGCAGCCAATGACATTATTTTACGAAAAAGAGGAATTGAGTTTGTCGACGGCACAGCTCCGGGTTTTGCAGCAGTTGTAGGAGCAGCTCCTGACCAGGAAACAGCAGTAAAGATTGCCCAGGAACTCCAGGCAAGAAATCTTTATGTATTTATGTGCGCTTCCAAAAATGGGGAAAAATTGGCGCTTCAGTTACAAAATGCTGGAATGCAACTCGGTTGGCCTGTAAGATTGGTTCCTTTTGGCCCTGACATCTATGAGGCTGTTTTCGCACTCGGGTTTGCAGTCAGAGCGGCAATGAGCTTTGGAGGTATAGAACCAGGTGACTATCGGAAAATCCTTATTTATAACAAAGACAGAATTTTCGCTTTTGTGCTGGCTCTTGGTGAAGTTAGTGAAGAATGGTACGCCACAGCAGCAGGAGCAATAAACTTTGGTTTCCCAACAATTGCTGATACACCAATACCACAGATACTTCCAACAGGGGTATGCACATACGAGCATGTTGTATCAAATGTACCTCACTCTCAAATTGTTTCAAAAGCTGTAGAAATCAGAGGTTTGAAGGTTACAGTCAGCAGTATTCCTATACCAGTCCCCTTTGGACCGGCTTTTGAAGGAGAAAGAGTCCGAAAAGAAGAACTTTATGTTGAGGCAGGCGGCGGTAAAACCCTTGCAATTGAACTGACAACAACCCTGCCCCTAAGTGAAGTAGAAGACGGAAGGATTGAAGTCATTGGACCGGACCTTGATGAAATACCCGAAGGGTCTAACATTCCCCTGGCAACTCTGATTGAGGTTGCAGGAAGAGAGATGCAGGATGAGTTTGAACCAATACTCGAAAGGTATATCCATGACTATGTCAATTATATTAATGGTGTTATGCATATCGGCCAGAGAGACATTGTGTGGCTGAGAATAAGTAAGAAGGCAAAAGAAAAGGGCTTTCTTCTCAAGCACCTTGGCACAGTAATACATGCAAAGTATCACGAAGTTTTTGGAAACATTCTTGATAAAGTCCAGGTTAAAATCTACACACTGGAAGAAAATGTTCAACTGCTTCATTCAAAAGCAAAAGAAATATGGAGACACCGCGACGAACGACTAGCAGGAATTACTGATGACGAAGTTGATGTTTTCTATTCCTGCACACTTTGTCAGTCCTTTGCCCCATCTCATGTGTGTATTGTAACCCCTGAAAGAACAGGCCTGTGTGGTGCTTTCTCATGGCTGGACTGTAGGGCATCAAACAGAATAAATCCAAAAGGTCCAAACCAGCCTGTAAAAAAGGAGCTTATAATTGATGAAAGGCTCGGGCAGTGGGAAGGTTGCAACAAATTTGTCAATATTGCGAGCCGTGGCTCAATTGAAAAGGTCAGTATATACAGCATAATGGTTGATCCAATGACCACATGTGGTTGCTGTGAATGCGTGGCTGTGGTTCTACCCCTATGTAATGGCCTTATGACAGTGAACCGTGAATATAAAGGAGACACACCCTGTGGAATGAAATTTACCACCCTTGCCGGCACCATTGGTGGAGGAAAACAAACCCCGGGATTTCTAGGACATTCAAAATTTAATATAACTCAGAAAAAATTTATGGCTGCAGAAGGAGGAATCAAACGACTCGTCTGGATGCCAAAAATGCTGAAAGAAGAAATAAGGGAAAGGTTTACCAAAAGGGCTGCAGAAATAGGAATTCCTGATCTTCTCGACAGAATTGCTGATGAAACAATCGGTATAACCGAAGAAGAAATTCTACCTTTTCTTCAGCAAAAGAGACATCCAGCTTTAGAAATGGAACCAATTATGTAAAAATGGAGGTAAAATGGCATTAAAACCACTTGACATCTTTAAGCTTTTGCCAAAGACCAACTGCAAGGAATGCGGCTATCCAACCTGTCTCGCCTTCTCCATGCAAATTGCAATGGGAAAAGAAGACCTAAAAAAATGTCCTTATGTTTCAGATGAGGCAAAAAAACAGTTGTCTGCAGCCGCTGCACCTCCAATTTTAACAATCTCCACAGGAAAAGGTGATGAAAAAATTAATATTGGGGGCGAAACAGTCCTTTTCAGGCACGAAAAAACTTTTTACAACCCAACTGCCATAGGAGTTCTTATCGATGATGGTATGTCAGATGAAAAGATAGAAGAGCAACTGAATAGTATTGTCAATCTTACATACGAGCGAGTCGGACTGAAATTGAAAGCAAATATCATCGCAATAAAGGATTCTAAAAACGGGAAATTTATTGACATTGTGCACAGGGCATATAAAACCTCAAAGGCACTTATTCTTATGAGTGATGATCTTTCTTTACTTGAAAAAGCGCTCGGTATATGCAAGGATGTGAAACCCCTTCTTTACGCGGCGACAGAGGAAAATTTTGAATCCACTGGAAAACTTGCAAAAAGTTTTTCTGTGCCGATTGTCGCGAAAGGGAAAAGTATTGATGAACTTGAACAACTTGTTGAGAAGCTTCAGGGTATGGGAGTTGAGGAAATCGTTCTCTGTCCTGAAAGTACAAACATAGCAGACCTTCTAAAAAATCTTGTGATTCTGAGAAGAAAGGCAATAATGAAAAGAATTAAACAATGTGGCTATCCAGTTTTATCCATAATTCCTGATTTAAATGTTGAAGATTACATAAAAGAAGCCCTTTATGGGGCCATCTGCATAGCAAAATATTCAAGCATAGTCATACTTTCGCAGCTGAAAGGAGAAACCCTATTTCCTCTCTTGCTTGAGCGTCTTAATATCTTCACCGATCCTCAAAGGCCAATGGCAACGACTGAAGGAATTTATGAAATTGGCAGACCCGGTCCAGAATCACCTGTACTGGTAACAAGCAATTTTTCGCTCACATACTTTATCATTTCTGGTGAAATTGAAAACTCCAGAGTGCCAGCATATCTTCTTGTCCAAGATACTGAAGGCCTTTCAGTGCTTACTGCGTGGGCAGCTGACAAATTGAATGCTGAAACAATTGCAGCACTCATAAAAAAAACAAAAATTGAAGAGAAACTGAAAACTAAAAAACTAATACTTCCGGGTGTTCTTGCACAAATTCTTGGGGAGCTGGAAGAGGAATTACCTGATTGGAAAATTATGCTGGGACCAAGAGAAGCAGCTTATGTCCCTGTTTTCCTCAAGAATCTTGAGTCTCAAGCAT
>JAMWBX010000170.1 GCA_023818725.1 Candidatus Omnitrophota bacterium | reverse complement strand
TAGATGGAATGAAAAACTATCTATCCTTAGAGAAGGAAAGGAAATTGCAACATTCGACTCTCTAAATTTTTCTGTCAGTCCCTTAACAATTTTTTCTATCTCAGGGTGGTCTCCTGCTGAAAAAGAAAGAAGGGAAATCTCCTCATAGCCCGTATTCTTATATGCTTCCAGCCCGAGTTCAATAATCTTATCCGCGCTTCTTTTTCTCACTGGCTTATAGCAAAATCCGGCCTGGCAGAAAAGACAGTGTCCAGGACATCCGCGCATAATTTCCAGAGATATCCGGTCGTGTATAATCTGGCAAAGCGGAACAACCCATTTTGAAGGAAATGCAGCCTTTTCAAAGTCCTTTACAAATCGCCTTTCAATAAAATATGGAATTTCCTGTTCAACAGGCCTTACATTTTCCTCATTGTCAGCAAAATAAAAATTCGGCGCATAAACGCCTCTAACATTTTTTGCAAGTTCTTTTAAAATCTGTTTTCTTCCAAGACCTTTTAATCCCCTGTAAAATTCTACAAGTTCTACAATAGCTTCTTCTGCTTCTCCAACAATCCAGATATCAATAAAGTCAGAAAGCGCCTCAGGATAAAATGAACAGTTTCCGCCAGCAAGAATAATAGGATCTTTCTCCTTGCGCTCAGTTGAATAAAGAGGAATTCCGGAAAGGGAAAGGAGATTCAGCACATTTGTGTAGTTCAACTCTGAAGAAATGCTGAATCCAACAAAATCAAATTCCTTCAGAGACCTTTTTGACTCAAGTGTAAACAAAAAAGTATTGTCTCTTCGAAGAATCTGTTCAAAATCTATTTCAGGAGCAAAAAATCTTTCACAGGCAACTTTGTTGATGCTGTTGATCACATCATATAAAATTCTTATGCCAAGGCTTGACATCCCGACCTCATATGTATCTGGATATCCAAGAGCAATCTTCACCTGCGCATTTTCGGTGTCCGGATGGATCGAGTTTATTTCTGTATTCAGATATGTAATTGGATTTCGCACAGAAAAAAGGAGGTTTTCAAAATCAGACATCTTTTACCTCAGAAAAGAGTTGTATTTTTCCAGAGATTATAAACCGTAGCTACGCATATAAAACTAACAACGAGAGCAGAGCCCCCGTAACTCAAGAATGGGAGTGGAATTCCGGCTACAGGTAAAATTCCGCAGGCCATCCCTATATTGACAAAGATCTGGCTTAAAAACATCACCATAATGCCTGTGCCAATAAGCCGCCCAAAATGGTCCTGGGTTGTAATCGTAATTTTCAATGTCTGCGTCAGAAAAACGTAGTACAGAAACAACAGAACCATAACTCCGGCAAGACCGAATTCTTCAGCGAGCAAACAAAAGATAAAATCCGTGTGGAACTCGGGCAGAAAAGCAAGTTTTGTCTGAGTGCCCTTGAGGAATCCTTTTCCAATAATACCGCCAGAACCGATAGTAATCTTCGATTGAAGAATATTATACCCTTTCCCCAGAGGGTCTTTCCACGGATTTAAAAAAATAGAAATTCTCTGCTTTTGATAATCCTTCAATCCCATCCAGAGAATTGGACTTAAAAGAATTCCAGCAAATATAAGAATTAAAAGATGTTTTCGTTGTGCACCGGCAAGATAGGCCATCGTGAAAAATACGATAATCAAAAGAAACGCAGTTCCAAGATTTGGTTGAATAAGAATCAACAGAAACGGTATACCGGTTATTAAAACACCCCCAAAAAGAGTTGTGAATCTCTGAATACTTCGTAAAGAAAAATACCTTGCAAGCACAACTATTAAGATAAACTTTGCAAACTCCGATGGTTGAAAATTAAACCAGCCTATTCGAATCCACCTGCCAGCCCTGCCGGTGCCAGCGGCAAGAACAATCAGCAAAAGGATTATAATAATTATGTATAAAATATGAGACAACCTGCTCAAGTGTCTGTAATCAAAGTTTTTCAACCCCAGAAATATCAAAATCCCGAATATCGCCCATACTGCCTGTTTTATATATACAGGCATCCCTGAAGCAACAGATGATATACTCCTGGAAGCACTGTAAAGCAATAAAATTCCGAGTGCTGTAAGGACAGCAGTTACTATTAATAATGTCCGTGCTGGATGCTCCCTGTTTTCCATTTTATTCAAACCCCTGGCTTCCTGAGGGTAATGATTCTATCTGTGTCTCAGAAATGGCAGTCTCAGAACGTGTCTCCTCGGAGGTGTAAATCTTCCTGATGACTGAACCTGCAATTTTTGCTGCCTGAGAAGAACTTCCGTCATCGAGAAAAACTACCATTGCGATGTTCGGACTATCAGCAGGCGCGTAACAGGCAAATGCACCCCTTGTTGGCAATCCAAGCTCTCTGTGTCC
The DNA here is from genome assembly GCA_023818725.1 of Candidatus Omnitrophota bacterium. Lineage (GTDB taxonomy): Bacteria > Ratteibacteria > UBA8468 > B48-G9 > DTJG01 > DTJG01. The sequence continues at coordinate 1,453 of JAMWBX010000170.1, read as the reverse complement.
AATCTGAGCAGTCCCTGTTTTTCCCGCTATTTCAATTCCTGTAACATTTGCTCCGGCGCCTGTACCAAATTTTACCACATTTCTCAATCCCCTTTTCAGTATTGTGAGAGTTTCATCTGAAATAAAAATGGTCTTTTTTAAGTATGGCTGAAATTCTCTGATTACCCTGTTTTCTGGATCAACAATTTTTTTAACAATGAAGGGTCTCCACAGATTTCCGCCATTTGCAACAGCGGATATCATTGCGCATAATTGAATTGGTGTCGCCGTAATCGCTCCCTGACCTATTGATATGTTTATAGCTCCACCTGCCTCATCAATAGATGGAAGATTTCCACTCTTTTCTCCAGGTAGATCAATTCCTGTAAATTTTCCAAAATCAAAAAGTTTTGCATACTCCAGAATCTTTCCAACGCCAATTTTTGAACCAATCGTTCCAAAGTATACATTGCAGGAAAAAGGCAGTGCCTGATTTATATCAACCCCTCCGTGTCCCTCTTCTTTCCAGCAGTGGAAAATCCTGTTTCCAACCTCCATGCTACCAGTGCATTCGATTCTATCATGTTCACTAATCTCTCCTGTTTCAAGCGCTGCAATCTCTGTTACTATTTTAAAAATAGAACCAGGCGCATACTGTCCGGCGATTACCCGGTTAAGAAATGGATTGTTTCGACTGTGAGGTGGTTTGGTGTATTTTGCTACACTTGATGGTTCAAAAGATGGCTTACTCACAAGTGCAAGAACCTCACCGTTTCTAGGATCCATCACTACAATGCATCCGGCTCTATCACCAAGGGCATCATAGCATGCCTCCTGAATACTCCGGTCTATGGTCAAAAACAGATTATTGCCTGGCACCATGGCTATTTCCTTGATAATCTTTCTCTGATGGCCATAAGCATCAACTTCTATCTGGTATCCACCTGATTTGCCCCTCAGAAAACTATCATACTTTTTTTCTATACCATATTTCCCGATGAAATGCCCTGGTTTCACTCCTTCATTCTCCATTAACTCAAGTTCTTCTTGAGCAATTTCGCCAGTATAACCAAGTAAATGTGCAGTTTTTTCCTCAAGGGTATATAGTCTGTCAAGTCCTGCCTGAAGAAAGACTCCCTGCAGGTTAAAAGCATATTCTGACACTACGGCAATTTCAGATTGAGTCAATCCTTTTTTAAGTATTCTCCTTTCAAATGGATTTGAAGATTTTCTTTCAAGCTTAGTAATAAGTTCGTTGTAATCGATACCCAACATTTGAGAAAGGGTGGAAGCAACCTTTTGAGGGTCTTTTAAATCATAAGGTACAAATACAAGGTTAAAGCATGTTTTATCCTCAGCAAGCAAACGACCATTTCTATCAAAAATCTTCCCCCGTGGAATTCCAAGATCAATCGTTCTGATACAGTTCTGGTCCGAAAGCCTTCTGTAAGTAGAAAAGTGAATAATCTGTAGA
>JAMWBX010000169.1 GCA_023818725.1 Candidatus Omnitrophota bacterium | reverse complement strand
ACAAAATTATTCTTCGAAAATAAAATATTGTAGTTTAAAAGTTCAGAACTTCATAAGGAGAAGAAGTGAGAAGAATCGGTGTAATAAATCAAAAGGGTGGTTCAGGAAACACCACCACAGTTGTAAATCTTGGAGCGGCGATAGCAGAAGCAGGACATAAGGTACTTCTTATTGACCTTGATCCCCAGGCGCACACAACAATCCATCTTGGCTTTGAACCATTCAAGCTTGGAAAATCAGCTTATGATGTCCTGGTAAATGAAACGCATATTGATGATGTGATTATGGAGACGCATGTTAAGAACCTTTCTATTTTGCCATCGAAAATAGAACTGGCAAGTGCAGAAATAGAGTTGGTTAACACAATCGGAAGAGAAATCGTTCTAAGAGAAGCTTTGAAAAAATCAAAGAACAGTTTCCAGTACGTATTCATTGATTGCCCACCATCCCTTGGCCTTCTTACCCTTAATGCCCTTACCACGGCCACTGAAATAATCATACCTATTCAAGCAGAATTCTTTGCACTCGAGGGATTAACAAAACTGATCCAGACAATCCAGATAGTAGCGGAAAGAATAAATCCCGCTACCCATATTTTCGGGGTGCTTATTACAATGTTTGACAAAAGAAAAAATATATGCAAGGAAGTGGTGGAAAAAACGCAAAATCATTTTGGGAAAAAAGTATTCAAAACAATGATAAGAGAAAATGTAAAACTTGCAGAAGCCCCAAGTTTTGGTCAGACCATATTTGAATTTGCGGACAGGTCCCATGGTGCTGAAGATTACAGAAAACTGGCAAAGGAAATCTTAAAAGGAGACAAAGATGAAAAAGAGCGGACTGGGAAAGGACCCATTAAGTTGGATAAAAGCCACAATACCAGAAACAAGCAAAAGGAAAAAAGAAAGAAGTCCTGATATCTCAAAAACTGTGGTGCCTAAGTTCCAGACATTTGAAGTGAGATTGACTGTTCCTTTCTCCGAGCAACATCTTGTATTTCTTGAACAACTGCAGAGAGAAATTCTAAAAAATAGAGACCGCCAGTATAAAAAGGAAAGAATTACAAAAAATTCAATCATAAGGGCATGTGTGGATGCGTTCAGAAACGTTGAATTAAACTTAAAAAATATTCCTGATGAAGAAACATTGCTGGAAAGATTGAAAGAAAAAATTAAATCATAGAGTTTTTTCAAGTTTCCATAAATCCTGTATTGTTTCCCTTCTTCTGCAGCATTTTACGGTATCGCCGGAAACAATAACCTCTGCAGCTCGCGGTCTTCCATTGTAATTTGAGCTCATTGAAAAACCGTACGCTCCGGCACTCATAACCGCAAGAAAATCCCCTGGCTTCAAATCTGCAGGCAACATGCGATCTTTACCAAGAAAATCACCAGTTTCACAAACCGGCCCAACGATATCGTAAACTGTGCAGCAATCTTTCTTTTTAACAGGCACTATCTCATGATAGCTGTTATATAGAGCTGGCCTTATAAGGTCATTCATACCTGAATCAACTATAAGAAAGTTTCTGTGAGGGGTTCTTTTGTTGTATATTACGGTAGTTAAAAGAATACCTGAATTCCCAACAATAAATCTCCCCGGTTCAATAATCATTGTAGAGCCTGAGAAATTTTTTAGGAAACAATTACAGATATTTTTGCCAAAACTTTCTATCTTCTCTAAGTGTTCTTTCCTATAATGAATACCAAAACCGCCACCTATATCAATCACTGAGGGCATAAAATTCAATTCTTTCAAAAAGTCCTTCAGTCTTTCAAGTGCCTGTACATAAACCCCGGAAATCTTTATATTTGAACCAAGATGAAAATGAATTCCTTTGACATCTATGTAGCTGAATTTTTCTCTACTTCTGATTATTGATCCGACCTGTTCTACAGGCATTCCAAACTTCGTTTCTTTCTTAGAAGTCTTAGTATAGTGATGTGTATCCACATCTATATCAAGATTTATTCGCAAACTCACGGATGCAATTTTTTTCAATTGTCTCGCAATCTGTTGTATCGTTTTTAACTCTTCAACACTTTCAACAGTAAATAGAAATATATTTGCTGTCAGCCCATCAACTATTTCTTGTTTAGTTTTGCCTACGCCAGCAAAAACTATTTTTTCTGCAGAAAATCCAACCCTCAGTGCCTTTGCAAGCTCTCCGGCAGAAACAATGTCAATTCCACATCCTGCTTTTCTTATCAAATTCAAAATACTCATATTACCATTTGCCTTCATCGAATAACATATCAGTGGGCAAGCAGTTTTAAAAGCACTGCGCAGTTTTTCAATCTGTCTTTTAATATAAGAAGAGCTGTAAACATAAACCGGAGTCCCAAACTCGCGACAAATATCCTCGGCACAAACACCTTCAATGAAAAGTTTACCTCCTCTAAATTTGTAAAGGCCATCAGATATCAATTCAAGATATTCTTCCATCTCTTCAATTCCTTTTTGACCTCACCTATGCTGGTTCCACCATGAGACGCTTTCAAATTTATGGATTTTTCAAAATCAAGCTGTCTAATAAAATCAACTGCGTCACTGCAGCCGGTGATTTTTTTTATGGTACTTTCTTTAAGATCCTTAAGTAATATCCCTTTTTTTTCTGCTTCTTCAACCAGTTTCCCAACCATGTGATGAGCCTGTCTGAACGGGATACCTTTTCTCGCAAGAAATTCTGCGATATCAGTCGCCTCGATATACCCTAACCTGCAAGTCTGGCTCATTCTGCTGGGGTTTACCTCTGTTTTCTCGATAATTTTAGTGATTATCACAATTGACAGGTACGAAATTTCACATGTCTCAAATAAAAATCTTTTGTCCTCCTGTATATCCCTATTATAGGAGAGAGGCAAACCTTTCATCAATGAAAATATACCTGTAATATTTCCTATCACTGCGGAAGTCCTGCCTCTTATTAACTCAAGTACATCCGGATTTTTCTTCTGCGGCATGATGCTTGAGCCCGTGCAAAATTCTTCTGGCAAATCAACAAAACCAATAAGCGGTGAATGCCATAGAATCAGGTCCTCTGCCATTCTGGAAAGATGAACCATCAGTATTCCAAGACAACAAACCGTCTCAAGAATAAAATCTCTATCACTAACAGCATCAATGCTATTATTAAAAACACCATCAAAGCCCAGTTTTTTTGCAACGTATTCGGGATCTACGGGAAATGATGTTCCTACACAGGCACAGGCCCCGAGTGGCGATATGTTCGTTCGTGTTAAAGCATCTTTAATCCTTTTTTTATCCCTCTCAAGCATGGAGACATAGGCAAGTAAGTAATGAGAAAGAAGAACTGGCTGCGCTGGCTGTAAATGTGTAAACGCGGGTAAAAAAATTCCGAGGCTTCTCTCTGCTTTCGTAACCATTGTTTTCTGAAAAATAGTAATCGCACCCAGAATATCAGGAAGAATCTGTTTAAGATACAATTTTTCATCAAACACAATCTGGTCATTCCTTGAACGAGCTGTATGAAGCTTTCCACCTGTAGGCCCAATCAATTCCACCAATCTTCGCTCAACTGCAGTATGAATATCTTCATCATCAGCCTTGAAGACAAACGTATCTGATTTTATTTCTTTTCTTATTTGTTTCAGCCCCGAAATTATTTTTTTTCCCTCGCTTTCAGATATAATTTTCTGTTTCATAAGCATCATTGCATGGACAATACTTCCTGCTACATCAAACAGAGCAAGGCGTTTATCAATTTCAATCGAAAACGTGAACCTTTTTGCCAGATCATGTAACTGCTTGCTAAATCTACCACTCCATAGATAATTCATATTGTACTTTCCTCCGTGTTGTAATGATTTTATCAAAAGTAT
>JAMWBX010000168.1 GCA_023818725.1 Candidatus Omnitrophota bacterium | reverse complement strand
GCATGAAAAGAATATTTCAATCTGCTTCCACGGGCACCCCAGGTACCAAAATGATAGCCAAGAATACCATTTTCAAATTCAATCGTAACATTGCTTGTTCCTTCCCTTTCCATCCAGGGCGTACAGCGATTTGTCCCAATATGGCATCCCCGGAGTGGTTTTCCCAGAAACCACAATAAGAGGTCAATATAATGACAGCCATGGCTGAACAGTTGTCCGCCCCCAAGCAATTTTGATGAGCGCGCCCAGTGTCCTTCGGGATAAATTGTTAATTGCTCTGTCCAGATTGACATCTGAAAGATATCTCCATAAACCTTTTCATCCACCAATCGCTTCATTTCACAAATCAGTGGGTGATATCTCATACAATACGCAACCATTAAAGTAAGCCCTGTTTCGCGTTGCTTCTTTATCATCTTTATGCATTCGTCAGGTGTATTTGCCATTGGTTTTTCTACAAGTACGTGTTTGCCGGCATCAAGGCATTCAAGAGTTACCTCGCAATGCAAATGATGTGGCAGAACAATCAAAACCGCGTCGACATATTTCAGAATATCGTGGTAATCAGTTGCCACAATGGGTTTACTATCAAGAATATTAGCGAGTGCTTCGGCTCTTTCCTTCACAATGTCAACTACTGCGGTAACTACAATTTTGTCCCTGACCTGCTCGAATCTTGATGCATGCGCGCCAGCCATACCACCGCACCCAATAACTCCAATCCGTATTCTGTCCATAAATTCTCCCCTTTTAACCAGGAAAACTATTCTCTATCGGCACTAACTTTTGCTACTGTATATTTCAATTCCCTTTTTCACTTCTCTTATTGCATTAAGATGTGCTTTGTGCCAGTATTTTAATGTCGCTCTCCATGATGTTTGCAAAAAACCCAGCAATCTTTCAGGCGCAATATGTTTTTTACAATAATCAACTGTCATAGTAAAGTTTTCTGCAAAAAGCCAGTTGCTTCCTGTTGGAATCTGGTCATAACAATGTTTTTCAAGTTCAAGGTATGCTTTGACATATGAAACTTGCTTATTGAAAACATTTCCGTAATACCAGTTGCTCTGCAAAACGCTTTTCGGCATTTTACTGAAAAATTCATCAGGGTGATTCCATAAATAGTCAGACCATATCCAGGCGCGGACTCCTTTTTTCTCGACTGCATTAACTAAAAAATAAAGGTCATGCCACCAGAGTTCATGCTGACGAATAACAGCATACAAAAGCCTTTCCTGATGCCGCGCTGTTTCTTCATCCATTCCAAGATGAAATAAACCAGGTTTATCAAAAATATCTATCACCTCTTCAATCAGATCCCTGCAAACGCCATAATAAATATCTGTTGAAACCATTCTTGCATATTTGCCAAGCCAGAAATCATGGCATGCTGAAAAATTTAGTTTGGGAATTGGTTCCAATCCCATCTTTCTCATCTTCGCAATTTCTTTCTTTAAAAATGATGGTGTCCACGAACCACGCACAGCAAGCTCAGGGTGACTATCGTATTTTACGCCTTCTCCAAGATCAATCACCACCATATTTATTCCTGCCTTAACAAACTTTTTTAGCAAATCGTCCCAGATTTTTTTATCGCATCTAAGGTATGAACGCGGCGGATACTTGCTTTTGACTCGTTCCGGAAGCGCATTGTCCGGACCTCTATCACCCCACATATTGTATCCAAGATGAAGCAGATAAGCCCAGCACAACTGCTTTGAACTTTTATCTTTATTTTCCATCATCTCTACCTGTATGTTACATTGTGCAATTATCAGCCTTTTTTCCTTCAATCCACTCTTTAAATCTTTGCTCGGCAATCTCAGATATGTTTTTTACACTCCGGATCGATACATAATTTTTCAGGTTCTCTGCGTTTTCATCACATAGTCTTTGAATTTGCTTTTCTGCATCAATACCTGTCTGGTAATTGGAATCAAGTTCAGCCTTTCTGCTATTATAAAAAACTATTTTCACATAGTCAACCCAGAGCCTGTATTTCTTTACTGCATCTTCATCGTCAATCACGGATAAAATTGAATCTATTTCAGTAAGTTTTTCATCAATACCTTCTTTGTTTTCTTCAAATAACAACTTATGGTGCAATTCTTTGAGAAATTTTCGTAATATCAATCCTTTTTTCCCCTGCAAGAGCAAAATAAAAATAATTCTCAAGATACTTTATATTATTTGCCACACTCCATAAATTATTAGCAAGCGCCCACTGATGGAAACCATCAGGAAATGCAGAAAATCATCTCGTAAAACGCGCGAAATCAAAAAAGGTACAACCAGGGTATACCGGAAAAAATAAGGAAAAAAAATCTTTGATCGTGGTATAATAGAAACATACGCCCCTGTAGCTCAGTTAGGATAGAGCAGCGGTTTCCTAAACCGCGTGCCGCCTGTTCGAGTCAGGCCAGGGGCGCTTTTTTTATGGACTGTCTCAGGCAGCGCAGGTGGGTGCTGGAAACTGCGCCTACCGAAATCGATTTTTCAATATGCTAAAATAATTCAAACGGGTCTGTAAGTGAAACTCGCATATGAAAAACGGAGGCACAATGAAAAAAACATCAGAATCAATCGAAAAATTCAAGAAAGGCGATTCAGGGCCAAAATATCTTTTCAGGGGACCTCACTGTGAATGGGGAGTTATTATATTAAGGCCGAACGAGCAAATGGGAGCGCACGGACATAAATCTGTTGTTGAGGACTTTTATTTCATTGAAGGAAATCCAAAAGTTATGGTTGCAAATACAGAATTCAAAGCAAACCCCGGAGACGCAGTAAGGGCAGAACCAGGAGAAACCCACAATATTGTAAATGACACTGATAAATCAATCAAACTTGTGTTTATAAAATCGCCATATCTTCCTGATGATAAATACTCGATCTGAAAAGATGAAAAAAATAAAATTCTTGTTTACTTTTACAAAAGACCTCACGCCACAAATGAATATGGCGCTTGACAGCGTAATGTGGGAAATGGCAAAGAAAACTCCTGAAATCGCTGTTTTAAGGTTTTACACATGGAAACCGTCAGGAGTGTCACTTGGCGCTAACCAGAAGCCAGAAGCCCTTGTAAATATTGAATTTTGCAGGAAAAATAACATCCCTATTGTAGCGAGGGTTACAGGAGGAAGCGCAATATTTCATGACAGGGAAATTACATACAGTTTTTCTTCAGTCAATGACGAAGAAATTTTTGTCGGACCCTTAACATCCTATGAAAAAATCTGTGGCGCTCTGAGCCAGGGATTGAAGAAACTCGGTATAGACGCGCAATGGCGAGGTCAATCAAAAGGAAAAGAACCATCTTTGACAGACAGGGATTGCTTTTCTCTTTCATCAAGACATGATCTGGTAATTGATGGAAGAAAAATTATTGGAAGCGCCCAGAGAAAGGATAGAATCTCTTTTTTGCAGCACGGTAGTTTGCTTGTTGATATAAAAAAAGAACTATGGGAAAAAATTTTTCTTCAAAAACCTGACTTTACAAAAATTGTTTCGCTTTCTGAATTATTACAAGAGCCCATTGATTTACGGCATATCGTCTCAGTGCTTGTCAGAGGATTTGAGGACTTTTTCCAGACTGAATTTGAAATGTTTGAGTTTTCTGCAAAAGATATTGAAACTGCAATAAAAATGGAGCGCAATTTTCTTTTGATTTGAGGGCACCTGTGGCAATTTTAATGGCGACGATATGTATGTTAGTATTAACTATCAGCGGATCTGTCTTAAGCCCGCAAAAACAAGGGGCAAAAATGCCACAATTTCGATGGATAAAGATAACAGAAAATGCGGATTTTGCGCCAAGAGATGGAGCAGGGGCGCTTGTATTCAAAAACAGAATGTGGC
>JAMWBX010000167.1 GCA_023818725.1 Candidatus Omnitrophota bacterium | reverse complement strand
TCATTTTTCTCCCCTCCTTTTGCTGTAATTTTACCTTTTTTGATATGAAGATGTCATCACAGGTCTTGCGGTATTTTTTATCAGCAACTCTGGCTTCAGAGTAATTCTTGCAGACCTGTAAATACCTTTAACAATACCTTCAATTTTTTCAATTGAGATTTTTCCCATCTCGCAAAATGGCTGCGCCAGTTCATGAATTGCTGATTTTTCTGGAATATCATCGGGTATTTCATCATATGTAACAACTTCCAGGTCCTGCGGTATTCGAATCTTTTCTTCTCTCAAAACAGGTAAAACGCCATTGAGCAGAATGGAAATGCCTGAAACAAAAATCGCTGTTGGCTGGTGTGAAAAAAGCATTTTTTTAAAATCCTTTTTCAGTTGTACGACCCAGTTCTCTGATTCCTCTATAAATGCTTTTGCAGTGCCTGACTCTTTAAGATTGAGACCTGCCTCGCTAAAAGCGCGGCGAAAACCAGAATATCTTTGAATGATATGGCTTGCTTCAATATATCCGGCAAAACCAATTCTGGTGTGTCCTTCCTCAATAAGATATCTGGTTGCCTGATAAGCACCATTCTGGTGGTCAGTGCTGACATAATTCAGATTCAAATCTGGAAGTATTCTGTTTATCGCCATTACATGGCTTCCACCTTCAAAAATCTCATTCATTACCGGCAGGTCTTTTTCCCATGGCATAAGCCAGATAACACCATTAAACCTTTCAGAATCAACAGTCCTGATTAATTCGTAATGATTGCCTTTAAAAGGAAAAATCTGAATTTGAATATGCCTTTCAATTGCTTCATCTATTAACTTTTCCATGAATGGAAAACTGGAATAAAAATCGGTCTTCCAGTTAAAAGGCGCAACAATAAGGATTTTCATCTGAGAAAGAAAAGGAATTTTCTTTCTAACAAATATGCCCTTGCCCTGCTTTTTAATTATCAGTCCTTCTTTCTCAAGCTCTTCAAGGGCTTTTCGAACAGTGAGATGGCAAACATCAAACCTTTTCATCAAAAATCTCTGGCTTGGAAGAATAGAACCCTCTTGGCTCTTTTCGATTTCTGCCACAAGATATTCTTTTACCTGTCTGTACAGTATCATGGTCTAACTACCGCCTTTCTACTTATAAGTACATATAAATTCTATTGCATCACATTTTTTCTGTCAAGCCATCCAATGCAGGATAATAGCTGACATTTTTCCGTTATTTCAAAATTAAGTACCTGAATATTTCAAGTGTTTCATTACCCATCATGACAGGAATGCGTCAAAAAGGGGTGATGCGATAATGATATGGCCTGTTGTGTTTGGATGAACAGGCTCAGGGCAGAAGGTTTCGCTGTCATTATAACGCAATTGTTTCTGGAATATTTCCTGAAGCTTAATAATCCCTGTGTTGAATTTCTTAGCCATTTTTCTTACAACCTCAGTATAAGTCTTTAATTCCTCCAGCACCATTTTTCTCCACGAGTTTGAATTATCAACACTTATATAGAATGGTTCAAGTAGGACAATGCCGCAGTTTAATTTTTCTTTTGTTTTTGAAAGGATTTCAATGTACCCTTGCTCAAATTTTTCTGCAGCGCATTTTTGCCAGTCAGGGTCTTTTCTCAACACATGATGAAGGTCATTGATGCCTATCAAAATCGTAAGCCAGTCGGGTTTATGGTAGATCACATCGTCTTCCCATCTATTTTGAAGGTCAATGATTGTATTTCCGCTTATTCCTTTGTTTACGACAGCAATTTTTCTTTCAGGATATCTTGCGATAATCATATCATTAAAATACTTTACATATCCGTTACCAAGCGGAGCAAATTCAGCCCGTCTTCCACAATCAGTGATGCTGTCTCCGATGCAAACAACTTTTTGCCCTTCTTTTATTGCGAATTTCATTATACCCCCTTTAATTAATCCTTCAATGTAATGCTGTCAACAATGCCTTTGTTCTCAATGCACCAGTCGATTGTCTTTTTTATTCCCAGTTCAAGTGGTACTTCTGGGTTCCAGCCAAGTATTTTTTGCGCCTTTGAAATATCTGCCCAGGTTGCGAGAATATCGCATTGAGGAAATGGCTTATGCAAGATCTGTGCCTTTTTTCCAAGATATTTTTCTATCAGAGAAATGGTCTGATTTATCGTGTGTGGTTTATTGCCACCGAGATTTATTATTTCAAAACCAACTTTTTTCAGCCCCGAAAGAGTTCCTTTCGCAATGTCTGAAACAAAGGTAAAATCTCTGCTCTGGTTTCCATCCCCATAGACGACAATTGGCTTTCCTTCGTTTATCAGTTTGATAAACTTGAAGATACTCAAATCAGGCCTGCCCGCAGGTCCATAAACAGTGAAATATCTGAAGATTGTTATGTCGATGCCATATAAATGGTGGTATGTGTAGCAGGTTACTTCAGCGGCTTTTTTGCTTGCGGCATAAGGAGAAATTGGGGTATTAACCGGAAGGGATTCTGAAAAAGGCATCTTCTGTCCAGCGTACAGAGATGAAGTTGAGGCAAGAATAAATTTTTTTACCTTAAATTTTTCACACAGGGAAAGAAGATTTAAATTGCCCAGCACATTTGTTTCAAAGTAGATATGCGGATTTTCAATGCTTGCTCTAACGCCTGCCCTTGCTGCAAGATTGATAACTGCCTCTGGCTTGAAGCTTGAAAAAATTCGCTCTAAATCCGGCAGTTTTCTTATATCTACCTGTTTGAACTTGAAATTTTTTTCTTTTTTCAGGTCTTCCAGACGCCAGTATTTTAATTTCACATCATAATAATCGTTTATGTCGTCAATTCCAAAAACAAAATAGCCTGACTTTATTGCTGTTTTTGCTGTGTGCCAGCCAATAAACCCAGCGCACCCTGTCAGAAGGAATCTCATTCTAACCTCACAGTTATTTGATATTGTGCAATAGTCGCATCAATTGATTTTCTTTCAAAAAGAGTCTTTTTCAATGTCTCAATAGCATTGGTTTCTCCATGTACAAGAAATGTATTTATCGGCGGTTTTTTTAACGAAGAAAGCCACCACAAAATTTCGCTCTGGTCAGCATGAGAGGAAAAGCCATTTACCTGAACAATGTTTGCCATGACCTTTCTTAGCTCACCTAAAATTCTTACCTCTGTTTTTCCGCTTATGATTTCTCTTCCCAGCGTACCTTGTGCTTGATAACCGATAAACATAATTGTACTTTCTTTTCTGCCAATATTTGAAGCCAGGTGGTGTTTAATTCTACCACCAGTGCACATACCAGAGCCAGCGATTATTATAACAGATCCCTTAACGTGATTGATTGATTTTGACTGCTCGACTGTTTCTGTTGGATGAAGCAGATCCATTTCAAAAGGATTTTCACCAATGACGATCAGGGACTGGCGCAAAAATTCAGGGTATCTTTTGAAAACCTCTGTCACCTTTATTGCCATCGGGCTGTCAATGAATATCATAAGATGGGGAATTTTATCCTGCTGAAGCAGTTTCTTCAGACAATACAAAAATTCCTGTGTTCTTTCTATCGCAAAACTCGGTACCACTATGTTTCCACCATTTTTTGCAGTCCAGGATATTACCTGAGCGATCTTTTCATAACTTAAATAGTCTGGCTCATGGATCCTGTCTCCATAGGTTGACTCAACAACAAGATAATCAATCTTTTCAAGTCTTTCTGGCTCTGGAAGCAGTGGTCTTGCAGGTCTTCCAAGGTCTCCAGTGAAGACAAGATTTTTCCCGGTTTTCTTATCTATGAATTCAAAGATGACTGACCCAAGAATATGGCCGGCATTATGGCAGATAAGCATAAGGCCATCGGAAATGTCAAGTTTTTCATTGCAGGGAATTTCCTGAAAAAGATCAA
>JAMWBX010000166.1 GCA_023818725.1 Candidatus Omnitrophota bacterium | reverse complement strand
ACAGGTAAAGGGTAGAGAAAATATACCCTCATCAGGGAATTATGTAATAGCTGCAAACCATGCGAGTTTCCTTGATCCACCCCTTGTTGGATATGTATTCCCGGAACCTATAGCATATTTTACAAAGCAGGAGCAAGTTGTAGGTCTTTTTGGTTCACTTTTAAGGAAGCTCGGAGCAATACCTGTTTCCAGATCCGGGATGGAAACATATAACATAAGGCCTGCGCTGAAGGCACTACAGAAAGGGAAGAGCCTATTGATCTTCCCGGAAGGGACAAGATCAAGAGACGGTCAGTTTCTTCCTGCAAAGCCCGGTATAGGATTCATAGTGCTTTATGCAAAAGTTCCGGTAATACCTGTTTTTATAAAAGGCTCCTTCAGGGCGATGCCTCCTGGAAGAAATTTTATCAGGCCAGGCAAGATTGTTGTTAAGATTGGAAGGCCATGTTATTATTCCAGCCATCTAACATATCAAGAAATTGCAGATGATGTGTTAAAAAAAATAGTTGAGCTTTCGAAATGAAAATAATTGTGAGTAAGTCAACTGGATTTTGTTTTGGTGTGACAAAGGCAGTTGAACTGGCAAAAAAGATACTTGAAAAAAGAAGAGATCTTACAACCCTGGGCGATCTTGTCCATAATCCACTTGTGATGGAAGAGCTCAGATTGAAAGGGCTGAAAGTGATAAATAGAATTTCAGGTGCAAAAGGCCATCCATTTATAATAAGGTCTCATGGCCTTGCGCCTGACCTGCTTGAAAAATTGAGTTTTTTCACCAGCGAGATCTATGACGCCACATGTCCTTTTGTTAAAAAGGTTCAAAATCTTGTGAGGGACCTGTCAAGGCAGGACTATTTCATTTTCCTTGTTGGAGATCCCGGTCATCCTGAGATAAGGGCAATGCAAAAAATTGCAGGCAGAAACTGTATCATTTTCAAACCCGGTCGTTTGCAGAACATTTCCAGTACGAAAAAAAGATTGGCAATAATTGCACAGACCACTCTATCTGAGGATTTTTATAGAGACGCAATCTTTAGAATTTTACAAAAAATTCCTAAGGAAAAGGCGACAATTTTCAACACAATATGCCCTGTTAGCATAAAAAGACAGAAGGAAGCATTTTCACTTGCCCACCGGACCGATGCATTGATAGTTGTTGGAGGCAGAAAAAGTTCCAATACTAGAAAGCTGGTGCATATCGGAAAAAAGGTTAACCCGAATACATTTTTGATAGAATTTCCTCGTGAGGTTAAAAATATAAATCTTGCAAAATTTAAGAAAATTGGTATAATCTCTGGTGCGTCCACGGATGACATCTGTATTAAGGAGGTTGTTGAAACCTTGAAGACCATCCAGCGCAAAAAAATACAGGGAGGTAAATCAACATGAATGATATCGAGGTTGGAAAGATTCTTGAAGAAAAATTGCTATCTTTTAAACCCGGTTCATTGATTAAGGGAACCATAGTAAGGGTTGACAAGGAGGTTATAGTTGATTTTGGATATAAGACAGAGGGGTATATTCTTCGTGAAGAATTCAAAAGCGCTCAGGAAAATATAAAGCCAGGTATGCAGGTTGATCTTGTTGTTGAATCACTTGAACCAGATCCAAACGGCCTCATCCTTCTTTCTAAGGAAAAGGCAGATATCCTCCTTAACTGGGACAGGATTGAAAAGCATTTTGAAGAAGATAAACCAATTCCTGGGACCATTTTACAGAGAGTCAAGGGAGGGTTCAAGGTTGATATAGGTATTCTTGCGTTTTTGCCTGGTTCTCAAACAGACATAAAGCCTGTTACAAACCCTTCTCAATTTGTGAATATTGAGAGCATGTTCAAAATAATAAAGATTGACAGACAGAGAAAAAATGTTGTTGTTTCAAGGAGAAAATATCTGGAAGAAGAGAAAGAGGAGAAAAAAAGAGAATTTTTGAACAACCTTCAAAAGGGAACAATAGTTAAAGGAAAGGTGAAAAATCTTGTTGATTATGGAGCCTTTGTTGAGATTGACAACAACATTGTCGGCCTACTTCATGTGAATGATATGTCCTGGAGCAGAATAACGCATCCATCTCAGCTTCTTTCTGTTGGCGAAGAAATAGAAGTTATGGTTCTTGATATAAACCTTGAAAAGCAGGTGGTTTCCTTAGGTCTTAAACAAAGGACGAAAAACCCCTGGGATGATGTTGAAACAAGATATCCTGTCGGTTCTATTGTTGAAGGTAAGGTTGTCAACATCACAGATTATGGAGCATTTATAAAACTTGAAGACGGAATTGAAGGGCTTCTTCATATTTCCGAATTTTCCTGGACAGGAAGGGTGAGGCATCCTTCTGATATGGTTGCGATGGGCGATACAGTGTCTCTCAAGGTGATAGATATTAAGAAGGATGAACAGAAGATTTCTTTTAGTCTGAGACAGATGGAACCAAATCCATGGCCTGAAATAGTAAAAAAGTATCCTGCTGGGAGTGTTGTTAAGGGAAGGATTTATCATATTACAGATTTCGGCGCCTTTGTTGAAATTGAAAAAGGCATTGATGGACTTCTTCACATATCAAACATTTCTGATTCTCCAATAAGACATCCATCTGAGGTTTTAAGAAAGGGACAGAAGATTGATGTGATTGTTCTGGAAATAGACCCTGAAGGCAAAAAGATTTCTCTTGGGTTAAAGCACCTCGGCCAACTTCAGCCCAATATGGAACAGGAGGAAGAAAATGAGGGTGATAATCAGGAAAACATATGAGGAAATAAGTAAAGAGGCGGCAAATCTTGTGAAGTCAAGAATTGAAAAAAAACCAGACCTGGTTCTTGGTCTGGCGACAGGCTCTACCCCCCTGGGTCTTTATAAAGAGTTGATACGAATGAATAAAGAGAATCTTATAAGTTTCAAAAGAGTGAAAACTTTCAATCTTGATGAGTACTACGGTTTAAGTGGAGACCATCCTCAGAGTTACAGGTATTTTATGAACACCAATCTTTTCGATCACATTGATATAGACAAATCAAATACGATGGTTCCTGATGGGACCGCTGAGGACTGGGAAGAATTTTGCCGTTATTATGAAAACCAGATCAAAAAGGCGGGAGGAATTGACCTTCAGGTGTTGGGTATAGGCAGCGATGGACATATCGCTTTTAATGAACCCGGTTCTTCCCTTTCCTCAAGAACAAGACTGGTTGCTCTTGATGCCCAGACAATAGAAGATAACTCCAGATTTTTTCAAGATAAAAGTCAGGTGCCACGTTTTGCGTTGAGCATGGGAGTTGGAACAATTCTTGAAGCAAAGGAGATTATTCTTGTTGCGAATGGAAAAAACAAAGCCTATGCTATTGCACAAGCTATAGAAGGTCCAGTGACAAGTTTGATTTCAGCGTCCGCGTTACAAATGCATCAAAGGGTTACCTTTTTCCTTGATGAACAAGCCGCATCAGAACTTAAAAGGGTCAATTATTATAAATTTGTTGAAGAGGCTGAGAAAAAAATAGGAAAGGAAATATTCTAAATCGTATTAAGATGGGTATACTTGATCAACTAATTCAGAGAGTTTCGAGCAAAAACAAAAGAGTTGTTTTACCTGAAAGTATGGATGAAAGAATTGTTCATGCTGCCTCTCTGCTTAAAGAAAAAAAAGTGGCACATCCTGTTCTTGTCGGAATTCCTGAAGAAATACAAAAATCTCTTTCAGAATTTGGTATTTCGGACATAGAAATAGTCGATATTAATGATTCAACACTGGTTGGCGAACTGGCGCAGCTGTATAAAATGCAAAGGCCAAATGTTTCTGAAAAGGTCGCGCTGAGGTTAGTAAAGAAGCCATTGATTTTTGGCGGTATGATGGTTGTTTCAGGAAGGGTTGATGCAATGGTTGC
>JAMWBX010000165.1 GCA_023818725.1 Candidatus Omnitrophota bacterium | reverse complement strand
AGACCCTGTCGCTGTGAGCGGCAATTTAGACCCTTTGTTCTATCCTGATTGCAGGAAGCAGCAGTACAGAGACCCTGGCGGCTGGGGAATTATTGAGTTTTCCAGTGATGTTAGGGTTTTTATCAATGCTGCCCAGAAGGCAAAATTGCCTCTGGTTGTGAGAATTATAGGGAGTCAGGGAGAATTGAGAATCTCTGGCAAGATGGCAAATATTGAAAACTGGGATGGAAACAGGGAACAAGTGACCTTTATTTCTGAAGGCAAAACCTCGCTTGACCGCGCAGTAGAAGATGTTGTAGATTGTATTGAAAAAGAAGGAAAGCCCGCATGTTCAGGAGAGGATGGTTTGCTGGCGCTCGAAGTTATTATTGGTTTTCATGTTTCGCACATGCAAAGTGGCAAATGGGTGGAATTACCGATTCAAAAATACAGGGATCTTGAGGTAATGATTGGATGAAAAATCAACTCTTTTTCAAAGGAGGAAATTATGGCAGAAGAAAAAGAAGTGGGAAGAATCACGCATTACTATGGGCATATAAGCGTGGGAATCGTTGAGCTTTCTGATGTCTTAAGGATAGGCGATACAATTCACATCAAGGGCCATACTACTGATTTTACTCAGACAGTTGATTCAATGCAGATTGAGCACAAAAATATTCAGGAGGCAAAATCAGGCGATGTTATAGGGATGAAAGTTACTCAAAAGGTTCATCCAGGAGATAAGGTTTATAAGGTTATCTCATAAACAGAGCTATTAAGAATCCATCAGTTGTTTATATGAAACAAAAGTCCAATTTCTGAGAAGTTCAACTCCTTCTTCGAGCCCACCAGGTTTGTTTCGTTTTAACCAGAGTTTTTTATGTTCATGAATAATTTGTTCCACATCATCAATCATTTTTTTTAAAACATTTCGTGTTGGAATTTTTCCTCTTGTGTATGTATCGATAATTATCATTCCTTTTTTGCACGAATGCTTGAGAAGTCGCGCAGCGTTTTCGAACTCATTTCTTACGAGAGATTCTTCATTATTTTTAATCCTGAGTTTCCCTGCATAATGCAGAGCTTTTTCTATCTGTTTTTCCGCATTTTTTATACCCTTTTTTCGCATCCAAAGGGTAGTTATTGGATATCTGTGGGCTTTTTGATTTAGAATTGGTTCTATAAGAACAAGAAAAAGTGGGGAGGCATTTGATACACTAATACCTGTTGTAGTTGAAACATTGCCGAGCTCATAGGCAAGATATCCTGTATTAAAACTGGCATCATCAAAAGCAAAAAGCCCTATTGTTTCCTCAATGGGCATATTCAGGTTTGATTTAAGGCACCAGGATAATCCTGCTCCAGCACCAAAGCCGATATAGCTAACAGGCAAATACTGCAAGTGTCCATTGTCACCCCAGTCAGTAATGAGAAAACCAGTGGCGCCGTACTTAATACCATTTTCTGAAGCATTGATAAGGTTTGCGAGACAATTTTCTGTTCTTCCTGCGATAGAATTCCAGCTTGATGTTCCAGGACACACATAAAAAGGTATACCGGTTTTTGCAATATTTTCGCATCTCCTGGCAAAAGGATGGTCTGATTCATATCCCCATTCAAGGACAATAACATCTTTTGGAAGTTCTGGAATAAGTTCAGGATGTTTCTGGATAATATCTCCCCAGAATTGCATTGTTCTGCCGTGCTTTTTCACAAGATTATAAATCTTGAGCAGGAATTCAAGATAGACCCTGCCTTCGCCTTTTTCTTTTACTGCATCAGCGCTTCTTACGCCTAATGTTGTCTCGTCGCACCCAACATTGAACATATTGCTGGTAAAGTTTGGAAGCAATTGAGAATAAAGATCTTCAAGCAATTTAATTGAGCGATTGTCAATCGGACAGAGATTAGAAGGATTATTCGGGTCTTCTGCTAAATGCCTGTATTGCGGATGTTGAAGCCATCTGTGAAAATGGCCAAAGCTGTTTTGATTTGGAACAAGTTCCACAAAGTGTTCTTTGCAAAATTCATCAAGTTTTCTTATTTCTTCTGGAGTCATTGGAGATTTTCCCTTCCAGACGATTTCGTGTCCTTTGTAGGCGAATGTGTGTTCTGTATAAAGCTGAATCTGGTTTATTTTCCAGCTGGAAAGCATTTCGACAAGATTGAACAGGGTTTTTAATTCTGGCACCTTGCTTCTGCTTATATCAATCATTACTGCCCTGTGTTTGAAATCAGGATAATCCTCTATCAGAAGTGATGGAAGACTTTTTTTCTTTTGAATCAAAATTTGTCCAAGTGTGCAAATCCCATAGTAAGCGCCAGAGGCATCTGAGCTTTCAATTTTTATTGAATTATTTGATATTACCAGTTTATAGCCCTGTTCGGGTATTTTTAATTTCTTATCACATACAACAAGAAGAAATGCATTATTTTTTTCTGTTTGTTCCCACGCTTTTCCAGCGGTTTTTTTGGTAATTTTTCTAATAGATTCAGCAACAAATGAGCGCCGGCTACCTTCAATTCCTGAAATGCAGAATTCTGGTTTTGAAGGTATCTTACAAACTGATTTTTCAATCCTTATTTTTCTTGGAACAGGCAAAAACAAAAGCTTTTCCATTTTCTTCCCTCCATTAGTTTTTTGCATTTAATACATTATGCTTATAAAATCAGTGCTTGCAAGTTCTGGCAGGACAAAATAGATACTGTTTCCTTTTTGATTGAACTTCAACCTTCCGCAATGGACAGATTCAACCCTTTTCACATTTTTTTCTACTTTCGCTGTAAATTCAACATTTTTTTGATGCACCAGTGTATAATTTGCAAGCGGGATAAGAATACCCTGCGGTGTTTGCATATATACAGCGTCAATAAGCGGAACACTGCATTTTAAAGGCGTCGACACAGAAGATTTTTTTACAGGCAGAAGTATAATATCGCGAATTTCAGAAGGGAATTCCCAGGGATTATCAGATCTTTCGAGAATTTCAAATATCGCTTGCGTTTCATTGGAAAAATTATCGTTAAGCAATGTTTTTTTCTGCTCCCACTGCCTTTTCGCTATGATTGCAGGTCTTGCGTAGGAAAGTCCTGGCAGAAAGCCGCAGGCATAAACTGTTCCAGCGCCACTTCTTCCCATAACAATTGCGGGGCTTCCATCACTGTATCTTGCAAGAATCCAAGAATTTGATTTTTCTTTCAGCAATTGTTTTACAGAAATTACCTGCATTGCGGCGCTTTCTGAAATTACTGTGTCTCTGACAGGGAAGTACCAAAGGGCGCTGCTATAGTAGAAATAAGGGTCTATATCCTGTGGCAATTGTCTTTCAGCAGGCATAATGGTTTCAATAACTGTTGTATTTCTGTTATATTCATCAAACATTCCTGCGCCTGCTGTTGCAAAAAGGATGCCCCCTTTTTTCACCCATTCCACCAATTTTTCCGCTGCTTTTGTTGTCAGATTCGGTCCTGCAAGATAACAGACCTTATAAGAATCAAGAAGCCCATCTTCAACCTGTTTTTCGTAGATAATGTCAACCGGCACCTGGGCATGAGACAGCGCAAGCCAGATGTGCATTCTGTCAAAACCGTACGCCAGATTATTTTTCAGTGTCCAGATGTCGGTTGATGATGAATACACAATGGCAACTTCTGCTTTTGTTTTTTTCGCAGGCACCAGCATATCCTCAACTGCTCCAATTTCCCTCAGAAGCTCAGCGTTTGCGTACCACTTTTCAGGATGAGCGTACCATGCCCCAGAATTCCAGGCAGGACCGCCTTCATAGTTTCCCCATGTGGGACCATAAAAATAATTGTGGTACATCTTGATTTCTCTCGCAACTCCGCTTAAAGCCTTGCATTTGCTATCCCAGGGCTTTCTTCCATAATCAATGAGGTA
>JAMWBX010000164.1 GCA_023818725.1 Candidatus Omnitrophota bacterium | reverse complement strand
ATTTCCTATGATCTTACATCATAAAATACAGGAATTGAATATACTTGACAAAAAAAATTTTTCCGTTATTATATAGCCAAATGGCTATGAAACAGATTAAAAACCTGCATCAATTTTTGCACGCTATCTCAGACGAAAAAAGGATAAGAATTCTAAAAATGCTGGAGAAAACGCCGATGTGCGTTTGTCAAATGAGAGCGATACTTGAAATAAAGCAGCCCACTGTTTCAAAGCACATAAAAGCGCTGAAAAAGGCAGGTATTGTCATGACGCGGAAATTAGGTCAATTCAGAGTATATTCACTGAATTACGACCACCCTTATATATGTATCTGGTGGATTATAAGCACCTGCATGAACAGGAATGAAGTCGAAAAAGATCGAATAAAAGTGAAAAGGGTTATAAAGAAAGTTCAACCACAAATATATAGCCGTATGGCTATACATTAAAATGAAAAATACGTACAAACTTGGTGAACTGCAAAAACTAATACTGATTTCCTGCATATTTATTTTCTTATATTTTTTGCCTGTGGAAGTCTTGAAGTTTAGAAATCCCCTGTATGAAGCTTTTGCCCTCGTAAAATGGTACGCGAGAGAACATGTATTACTTTGTTTAATCCCTGCTTTTTTTATTGCAGGAGCAATATCTGTTTTTATAAGTCAGGCGTCTGTTTTGAAATACTTTGGCGCAAAAGCAAATAGAATTATTGCTTATTGTGTCGCTTCTGTTTCAGGAACCATTCTTGCTGTTTGTTCCTGTACGGTGCTACCACTTTTTGCCGGTATTTATCGCCGTGGCGCAGGGATTGGCCCTGCTACTGCTTTTCTTTATTCGGGTCCAGCAATCAACATCCTTGCCATCATAATGACCGCGAGAATTCTTGGATGGCAGCTTGGATCAGCGAGAGCGATCTTTGCCGTTATTATGAGCATCGTGGTGGGACTTTTGATGAATGCGATATTTATTAAGGATGAGAAAAACAGACAGGAGGCAGTAAACTTTTCTCTGGATGAATCCGAAAAAGTGCATCCGATCTGGCAAACTTCTTTACAATTTATTCTTATGATTGCATTTTTGGTCTTTGCCAACTGGGCTGAACCAAAAGCAGGAATTTATGGCCTATGGAGAAATATCTTTCAGGTCAAATGGCTTTTAAGCGGTTTATCGTTGTTCGGACTTTTCTTTATGCTCAAACTCTGGTATACCGAGGATGAAATTCAGATCTGGGTTGAAGCCACCTGGTCATTTGCCAAACAGATTACACCTCTTCTTTTGATCGGGGTTTTTATAGCAGGGCTATTACTTGGTAGACCAGGACAGGAAGGTTTGATCCCTTCAAGGATTGTATCAACGCTTGTTGGCGGAAATTCTTTAGGAGCAAATTTTTTTGCCTCAATCGTGGGCGCCTTTATGTACTTTGCAACCCTTACCGAAGTTCCGATACTGCAAGGGCTCTTAAACTCAGGAATGGGAAAAGGTCCAGCGCTTGCGCTTCTTCTTGCCGGTCCTGCTCTGAGTTTACCGAGCATGCTGGTACTTAAAAGCATAATGGGTACAAAAAGGACTGTTGTCTATGTTACTATAGTTGTAATTATTTCAACTATTTGCGGGATATTTTTTGGAAATATGGTTCAGTAAAAACTTTGTTCCCCAGCAAGAAAGGAGGAAAGTAATGAAGAAAATACAGATTCTGGGAATGGGGTGTCCAAAGTGCAAAAAACTTGCGGAAAATGCGGAGACAGCGGCAAAAGAACTTGGTATTGAATATGAGATCGTTAAAATAACAAACATCAATGATATTATGAACTTTGGAGTGATGATGACACCTGCTCTTGCAGTGGATGGAAAAGTGAAGGTTTCAGGCAGGATTCCAGATGTTGAAGAAATAAAAAAGATGCTTCAATAGAATATGGATGCGCGTTAAAAATTGAATTTCTTTTAAAGGGGGGGATGAAATCAGGATGGAAGAAGAACTGAAAGATTATTTAGTAATACCAAGAAAACTTATTTCCTGGCACCCGATAATCGACACTACAAAATGCAAGGGTTGTAGAACCTGTGTGAAAGCTTGCAAACATAATGCTTTCTCATATGACGAGAGCGAAAAAAAGGCCTTTGTTGCCAATCCATACTACTGCGAAGTTTTTTGCCAGAGTTGCCAGTTTCAATGTCCTGAAGAAGTAATATCTTTTCCGGACAAAAATGAGACCAAGAAAATATTTAGGGAACTGCGAAAGCAGTATCCACCTAAATGAAAGGAGGTATTATGAAAGGCAAGCCAAGATTCCTTTTATGCGTATGTCGCGGAGATTGCCCTGGGTTTGAAAAACTGAACATCTGGAAGTTTATCAACTATGTCCGTAATGAACTGGATGTTGAATACGCGATAGTGCATCCGCAAATGTGTGTCGACGATGGAGACAGATTCTGAAAGGATTATGCAAAAAAAAGACACAGCGTACATAGTTGCCGCTTGTGATCCGAAAATGCAAAGAAAAATGTATAAGGACACCCTTGTAGAAGCTGGCTGCGATTTTGACAACCAGATTTTTCCAATTGATCTAAGAAATTTATCCACAGAAGAGGCAATGAAAAAAAAGCGAATTCATAGATGAAGTAAGCAAGAAACTTCAGCAATGATAAATTAATGAATCTGGCCCGGTTTAAAAGGTACCGGAAAGGTGGAAATATGTTCAATCGAATAATGGTAGCAACCGATTTATCGCCAGCATCGTTTGCTGTCGTTAGTTCCATATCCGAACTGAAGGTTTTTGGAGCCAAGGAATGCCTTTTGGTACAGTGTCTCGGTTATATGGAATCAACCTCTATGAATATGCCTCATATGAAAAATCTTCTTCTATCGGTTATTTCCGACCAGAAAAAGTTGCTCGAGGACCAGGGATTTGAAACATCTGTAGAAATAGTCGCAGGCTTACCGCAAACAGAAGTAAATCGCATAGCCGAGGCGCGAGATTGCTCTTTAATCGTTGTTGGTTCACACGGATACTCATTTTCCCGCGAAATTCTACTTGGCAGTGTCACCACGCAAATCATTCATTATGCGAAAAGACCTGTGTTGATAATCAGGCTCAAAAAACAAATCCATAAAGCCGAAATAAAGATTGAAAATCAGCAATATCGCTTCAGTGAACATATCCTGTTTCCAACTGATTTTTCCGAAAACGCGGATTACGCATTTGAATATGTCAAATATATGGCAAAATTCGGGGTTAAAAGAATAACGCTTGTTCATGTGCAGGACAAACACAAAATAGACCCTCATTTGATTTATCAACTCGAAGAATTCAACAGGATTGATATGGAACGACTGGAAAAGATGAAACAACAGTTAGAAAAGGAAAACAAAACAAATATCAAAATTCATATCCCATACGGAGTCCCGGCAGAAGAGATTTTGAGTATTATACAAAAGGAAGATGTTCAAATGGTGGTTATGGGTAGTCAGGGCAGAAGTTACTTTCAGGAATTTCTGCTTGGAAGCGTAAGCCACGCAATAGCCAGGATGTCACAAGCGCCTGTTATGTTAATTCCTGTAAGGAAAACGAAATAACCATTATCGGAAGTCAAAAAGATGAAAAAAAAGATTCTTATGTTAACAGGGCTGCTAATAATCTTAAAGTTTTTTATTTTTGCGGAAGAAAATATAAAAAGAGAACAGGCGGAAATTTTTGAAAAAGTCCTCACTTTAAAAGAAGCTATTGACCTTGCAATAAACAATAACCCTGAAATCTCAATCGCGAGACATGAGCAAATGGCCGTAAAAAATAAGGAAAAACAGGCGCAGGCGACTTTAATGCCGCGCATCGCATTTTACGCTGACTACACCAATTATAAAGACAGCCAGCGTCTTATACAGGCAAGATATAACGGTGAACCCGGGGTTTTC
>JAMWBX010000163.1 GCA_023818725.1 Candidatus Omnitrophota bacterium | reverse complement strand
TGTTTCTTCATTATTATTCATGGCAATTTCTCCTTTTTGGCATCAATTATTTTCGGATTGTCTCGAATTTCTTTTTAGTTTATCAGAAAATCTCAAAGTTTCAAAATCAAATTCACTATTTACGATCAGATGTGATATAATAAATAACTATGGATTTTCTTGAACTTGTCAGAAAGCGTCACAGTGTAAGGAGTTACAGGTCTGATCCTGTTCCGGTCGCTGTTCTTGAGAGATGCTTTGAAGCGGCTCGACTTGCTCCTTCTGCCTGTAATTCTCAGCCGTGGTATTTCATTGCAGTTAAAGACAGAGACGTGGTAAGAAAAATTGCGGACAGGGCATTCTCTGGTATCTATGCGCTGAATCGATTTGCAAAAGAGGCACCTGTTATCGTAGCTGTGGTTACGGAACGGTCCCGTTACACGGCCTGTCTTGGCGGATATTTTCGCGGTACTCAGTACAATCTAATTGATATAGGCATTGCAGTGGAACATTTTGTTTTACAAGCTACACAGGAAGGCCTTGGCACATGCTGGATAGGATGGTTTAATGAAAGAGAGGTTCACAGAATACTCGGTATTTCGAACAGGCGCAAGATAGACATACTGATAACTGTTGGATATCCTGCTTTTGACGAAATAAAAACAAAAAAAAGAAGAGCGCTCGATGAAATACGCAGGTATATTTAGTTGACCAGAAGCGGAGGGTAAAAATGAGAAACTCCAGATTAAAAACGACTTTATCTGTGATAATTTTTCTTTTCACAGCAAGTTTTGTTTTTGCGTCTCCCCCAAGGGTTCTTGTAAAAATGATTGATAAAGCAAAGGAGTTTCTGGAAGACATTATGGAGGCGCCAGACACAGAAATTCCCGCTGCTTTAATTGAGAAATGCCGCGGAATTGTGATTATGCGACAGTACAGGGCAGGTTTTGTTTTTGGAGTGAAGGGTGGATTTGGAGTCGCTCTTGCAAAAGATGAGAAAACAGGCCAGTGGAGTCCTCCTGCATTTGTCAGGGCAGGGGAGGGTAGTTATGGCGTTCAGATAGGAG
This sequence comes from Candidatus Omnitrophota bacterium, assembly GCA_023818725.1. Taxonomy (GTDB): domain Bacteria; phylum Ratteibacteria; class UBA8468; order B48-G9; family DTJG01; genus DTJG01. The sequence goes on along the minus strand of JAMWBX010000163.1, from coordinate 2,870 downwards.
GGCAGGCAGTAGACTCCATACTGTTAATTATGAATAAAGATGGGATGGAAATGTTGATAAGAACAAAATTCAAGCTTGGAGTGGATGGCTCAGTCGCAGCAGGTCCTGTTGGCAGAGACGCTTCCGCAAAGCTGGGTCCAGGAACAGCAATTTTGGTTTACTCACGTGCGAAAGGATTGTATGCAGGAGCCACAATTGAAGGTGGATTGATAATCAACGATGATAATGCAAATCAGCAATTTTATGGCATAAAAGGGTTAACAGCACAGGATATCCTTTTTGCTGGTGCAGTCGAAGTACCTGAATGCGCAAAAGGATTGATAGGTGCTTTGAAATACTATGAAACACGTTATCAAGAATTGAAAGAAGAAAGAGCAAAATAAATTTACTGGAGGATTGAGCCAAGATGAAAACCGTAGAAATTAAAACACGGTTCGGTACAAACAAAGTAATCCAGAAGGTAATTGATGATCTCTGGAAAGCGGGCGGGGGAACAGTAAAAATTGGTGCCGGAGTTTTTGTTATGTATGATTCCTTGCATTTAAGACCTAAGGTAAATATCAAAGGTGAAAGAAATGGGACGGTCCTTAAGAAGTCAGATTGTGTTTCTTCTGAGCTTTCCGCAGATCTTGGTTATGGGCATTATGATATATCGGTAAGAAAGCCACATCTGTTCAAAGTCGGGATGGGTGTTTATATTAAGGATGACCAGGGAATAGGGTTTTACGGAACTGTTGCTACGATCACCTGGAAGGACAAAGATAGAATTGGAATAAGCAGGATGCTCAACCACGATTACGCAAGAAGCAGAAACGCTGTTGTTTCGACTGTTTTTCCGGTCATAAGCGGATATTTCGTTGATGACATAATCATTGAGGATCTATTGATAGATGGCAATAGTAAAAAAAATTTATTTATTGATGGTTGTCGGGGGGGCGGAATTTTTCTTCTCCAGTGTCACAGGTTAAAGCTGAATAATATCGTTGTTAAAAACTATAATGGTGATGGTATCACCTTTCAGCAGTGCACGAGTCCTGAAATATCTGGCTGTGAAACCATTGGTAATTCTGCTTCGGGGATTCACCCCGGGAGTGGGTCGGTAGGAGCAATAATAAAAAATTGCAACATATTAAAAAATGGAAAGGATGGAGTGTTTTATTGCCTAAGAGTTTCGCATTCATTGCTTGAGTCCTGCAGGATAGCTGAAAATGGAAATGATGGGATTTCTATCGGAGCAAGAGACACAGATCATGTCATAAGAAAAAATGCCATTGTTAACAACAACAGGTACGGGATTTATTTCAGAGAAGCCGATCGTGTTATGGGTGGACACAGAAATTTGATATTTGCCAATGAAATCTGCGAAAACTGCCAGAAATCTGGTTTATCCGAAGTTTTTATAGAGAACATAAACGAAGATATATGGTTTAAGGCAAACAAAATATCTGGTTCGAGAACCAAATACGGGATTATCACGGGTGATCACTGCAAAAGAATATGTGTTGAGAAAAGCAACCTTTTCAGTGGTTTTGATAGAAATGTCATAAGTCAGAACGAAACTGAATTGAAATTCCGTAAAGTCCCTGATAAGATTTATTCTGGCCCCGGATTTGTGAATAAAAAGAAAACCAGACATCTTAGCATTTACCAGCGGTAATCCCAATTTAAAATGGTACGAAACTTTATAACAGGAGGAAGGCCATGGCTAATAAAAAAAATTTAGGAATCCTTGTTGGAGGAGGGCCTGCACCGGGGATTAATGGAGTTATTGGTTCTGCCACAATTGAAGCGCTGAATAATGGTCTTGAGGTCATTGGAATTTATGATGGTTTTAAGTGGCTTTCTCAGGGCGATACCAGCCATATAAAGAAACTTTCAATTGAAGATGTTGTAAAAGCACGATTCGATGGTGGTTCAATTCTTCATACTTCGCGAGAAAACCCCACAAAAAGTGAGGAGAAGATGAAGAGTGTAATTGAGTCCTTGAAAAAACTCGGAATTACTTATCTAGTTACCATTGGTGGGGATGATACCTGTTTTAGCGCAAGTAGAACCAGCGAGTTTGCCGGGGGCAAGATAAGGGTCGCCCATGTTCCAAAAACCATTGATAATGATCTTCCACTACCAGCAAGCATGCCGACATTTGGGTTTCAGACAGCAAGACATGTAGGATCTGAACTGGTTGCAAATCTTGTTGAAGATGCGAGAACCACGCACAGATGGTATCTCGTAGTTGCAATGGGAAGGACCGCCGGGCATCTTGCCCTCGGAATGGGTATAGCCGGGGGAGCTACATTGACCATTGTTCCAGAGGAATTTAGAAACAAAGCAACACTGGACGAAATATGCAGCATAATAGAGTGTTCGATATTCAAGGCAAGAACTCTGGGACAGGACTACGGAGTTGTAGTCATTGCTGAGGGTATTGGTGATCTGTTAAAAGAGGAATTGAAAGACAACCCGTTGGCCGTTGTTGAATATGACGAACACGGGCATTTCAGGATGGCTGAAGTCCCACTGTGTTTGATAATAAAACGTGCTCTTGATCAAAGGTTCAAGAAAAGAGGTGAAAAAGCGCAATTTGTCGATGTGACAATCGGTTATGAATTGAGATGCGCAAGGCCAATTCCGTTTGATGTGGAATACACTCACAAGCTCGGCTTTGGAGCAGTTAGATACCTGCTTGATATGCTTGATGGAGGATATAAAACTGGCGCAATGATTTCAATTCAGGCGGAGAAAATTGTTCCTATTCCGTTTGATGAGATTTTAAATCCTGAGACCGGCAGGACCACAGTAAGGAAGCTCGATATAACATCGGACCTTTATAATACTGCGAGAAAAATGATGATAAGAATTGAAAAAGAAGA
>JAMWBX010000162.1 GCA_023818725.1 Candidatus Omnitrophota bacterium | reverse complement strand
GAGCAAGACTTGTCCATTTTCCTCCAAGAAAAGATATCTCTTGTCTAAGACGTGCTGTCTTTTCCTCCACGAAAGCTTCTGATTCTCCGGCTATACCAAATCCTCTGCTAACGAGTTTTTCTCTTTGAGAACTGCTTCTGCTTAACAATTCCGGGATGACATCTTTAATCAGCATCTCCTTAAATTCCGTTGGTGGACCTGGTAGCAAAAAAATAGATTTCCCTTCATAATCAACTAACATCCCTGGAGCAGTTCCAATACTGTTAGAGATCTTTTTTGCTCCTTCCAAAACCATTGCCTGTTTTTTATTCCTATCAGGAATCTCTACGATTTTCCTCTGTGCGAATTTCTCCAGTATTTCGTTCCAGGCGTCCTGTGAAAAAACAAGATTTCTACCGGTGAGCTCCGAAACCGCCTCCCTGGTAATGTCGTCAAACGTAGGTCCAAGCCCCCCAGAAACAATAACAGCGTCGCTGTTCTGCAAACAAAACCTTATTGCAGATTTTATCCCATCGGAATCATCGTGTACTGAAATGTTGCACTTCAATTCAAAGCCATTTGTTTCGAGTACTCTGTTTGCAATATGAATGTTCGAGTTAACAATGTGTGAAAAAAGTTCACTTCCCACGCACACAAGCCCTACACTTTTAATATCATCTGTCTTTATCATCTGTTTGTTAATTTTGACTTAGATTTAACCGGAAAGGTCCATTATCTCAACTCTGGAACCATCAAGCAGGTTGATCAGTTCAACTGAATTATTATTAACCAAACCAATCCCTGGAAAATTCTTAGGAAGTGCACAACTACCGGGATTAAGAAAAACAATGCCATTCAGCTTTTCAAGACGCGCGATATGAGTATGCCCGGTAATAACCAGATCCAGCTTCCACTTTTTCGCAAGATTTAAAAGTTCATCCTGCGAATAGTAATGACCATGTGTAACTAAAATTCCCTTTCCATAAATAAAAACAAATGCAAATGGATAACACAAAGGAAACGAACTAACAAGCTGGTCAACATCAGAATCGCAGTTTCCTTTCGCACATATTAATGGGATATTAAGTGAATTTAATTCTGTAGATAACATACCCGGTGCATGCCCCTCAGGGACAGGATTTCTTGGACCAAAATAATAGATATCGCCTGCATGAACCAGGCAATCGACGTTCTTGTTTATATATTTTTTTATCTTTTCCCATGCATCAACAGATCCGTGTGTATCGCTGATAACTAATATAGCCATCTATTCTCCTTTTTGTTTTAAAACAGTCTTTTTTGGCAACACATCCATAAAAAATTCAACAGACATTTGTTCCCTGTTGTCTGGTTTGAGAAATATCTTTACATTCTTTTTCCCCGGCTGATTGAACTTTGCAGCAAGAACATATCTGTCATGACTTCCGGTGATTTTATATTCAGTGACACCGTCGACAAAAAATTTTGACTCAAGTCCACTAATACTGTTGCCATACCTGTCGAACACCGAAAACTCAATCAATGATTCCTCCCCCTCAATAGTTACGAGATTTTCAGCATGCAATACCATTTGTGCAGGATATGATGGAACGATAGAAAAAAGATTGGACCTGCCTGTGTGCCCCATTCCGTCATTCACCTCTATGAAAGTCTCTGAAGTCGCCTTTTCAAATTTTATTGATTCCATCCATATTCCGGATGACATGTCCTCTTGGACATACACAGGGATTCCTTTGTCAACTGAAAACAAAAATCCTTTTGTCCTGTTTCCGTATTTGTCGACAGCCTTAATTGTAATTGAAAACGCTCTACCTGCTTCAACAGGTGATTTGATTTCGCTGATTTCAAACCTATCAATAGGTCCCGGCTGCACCTTTACAGTGCAGGACTCTTTGATCAATGTTCCCTTGACTGAAAAGGTAATTTTTGTTTCACCTGCCTTTCTAAACATAATAGGCACATCAACCTTTCCCGTGGCATCAGAAATGACATCGACTGGGTAATCTGCCTGGCCTGCTGCTAAAACTGTAATTCTGATTCCTTCCTTCGAAACTACATTGTCATAGGCATCCCGGAGAATTACCTTGAAATACACTACATCACCAGCGTAAATAAGACCTGGTGGGATAACCTGAATTGTTGATACCTGATTCGGTTCAACCACAAACTCATTTGAGCTGTTCCATCTTCCTTGAGAATCAATAACCGTTAGCACATTGCAGCTGTGCACCTTTTTGAAAACTACCATTATGTCCGCTATTCCTTTTTGTAGAAAAACTTCAGACGGCTCAACCGTCTGGGTAAGGTCGATGATTCTCAATTTTTCGTTGCTCTCATATATTTTCCCCTGGGTGTCAAAAGCTTTTATCGTTATCGTAACAGGTTTGCCAGCCTGAACTCGTGGTGAAATATTCACGATAGAGTAATAGCCATGCCGGGATACAGGTTTTTCTTCTTCAGATCCATCCTTTTTTTGTTCCACAGATTCTTCTTTCTTTTTTTCAGTCCTTACATGGGCAAGACCGATAGATTTTCCTTTGGTGAAAAGATAGGAATTGTGGAGATTAAACGAGCTATAACCCAATCGGCAGATATCATTGAAACCTTGCGTCACTATGTAGAGGATGATGGGGTGAAGGCTATTATATTAAGGATTGATTCTCCAGGGGGTGGAGTTGGGCCAGCCCAGGAGATTTATCGAGAAGTATTGAAGATTAGGTCAAAAAAGAAAGTAGTTACTTCCATGGGATCGGTTGCTGCATCTGGAGGATATTATATTGCTTGTGCATCGGATATGATCGTTGCGAATCCTGGGACTATTACAGGTTCTATTGGTGTCATTATGCAATTTTCAAATTTTGAAGAGCTTTTTAAAAAAATCGGGATTAAAGGAGTTGTGATAAAGGGAGGAGAATATAAGGACATTGGATCGCCTTTTAGAGAAATGACATCTGAGGAGAAAAGAATTATGCAAGAAGTAATAGATAATGTGCATCAACAATTTATTCAGGCAGTAGCTGAAGGAAGAAAACTTGAGCGAATAAAAGTAATTCAATTGGCAGATGGAAGAATCCTTACAGGAGAGCAAGCCAAAAGGTTAGGTTTGGTTGACCAGATAGGTAATTTTCAAGATGCAATCGATACGGCCACTAAATTAGCAGGTATAAAAGGGAAGCCACAAATCATATATCCTAAAAAGAAGTTCTCTTTATTAGAGCTTTTAATAAAAGAAGTTGCATCAACCATGATAAATTTTTTGAATGAAAAAATCTTCCAGTTAGATTATAGAGCATTATAATTGATATATTTCATTGGTCTTCCATCATTTTAGAAATTCGCTTCATATCCTCCCAGACTTCTCTTTTCTTGTCAGGATTCCTTAATAGGTATGCTGGATGGTAGGTTGGAACTATTTTTATGCCTTCTAACTCGTAGATTTTTCCTCGAAGGGTTGTTATTTTTTCATCTGTCTTAAGTAAGGTTTGTGCAGAAAATGTTCCAAGGGCACATATGATTTTAGGTGAAATGGTTTTTATTTGCATCATCAGAAAGGGATTGCATGAATTGATTTCGTCTGGTCTTGGATTTCGATTTTGTGGAGGTCTACACTTTACTACATTCGTTATGTAAACCTCTTCCCTTTGTAAATTTATGGATTGAAGGATTCTGGTAAGAAGCTGGCCAGCCTTACCAACAAAAGGTCTTCCTTGCCTATCTTCATCATAACCAGGACCTTCTCCCACAAACATAACTTTTGCTTTTGGGTTGCCTTCTCCAAAAACTGCATTTATCCGATATTTTGAAAGTCCACATTTTTTGCATTGTTTTACAGTTTTTTCAAGTTCTTCAAGTGGGCTTGATATTGTTCTTTCTACATTCACAATATCGGTGTAACCAAGAAATTTTTCTTCTTTGAGAAAGTTTTTAATTTTTCTTATTAAATTTCTGTTCATATA
>JAMWBX010000161.1 GCA_023818725.1 Candidatus Omnitrophota bacterium | reverse complement strand
AATACTCGGGCTCCTCAAAAAGCGGATGATAGGGTCCAAGCGGCACAACAACTTTTTTCATTGTTTGACCTGCCTTTTTGCATCCTTTCTCAAAGGATGAACAACATCCAGTGAATCATCTGTCAAAAATCTTTTCAAATCAGGATGATTTTTAAACTTTATTCCCAGAAGCTCATACATTTCTCTTTCTATGTTAGAAGCGCCTTTAACAACTGGAACAATGGACTCAATTTCTGGATTTTCTCTGTCTAGATAAGTGCGCAATGAAACAACAACATCGGCTCTGTCTATCGAAAAATGATATAAAATCTCAAAATTATTAATAACATCAACGCCTGATGCTGTAATAAATCGAGCATCCAAATCAATAAAAACAAACTTCACAAACTCAATGAGATCGTCCTTATCGATATCTACATAAATTCTTTTGTCAGAATGCAGTGAAATATTTCTTATTTTGCCGTCGAATCTTTCCTGCAATCTTTTAACAGTATCCATATTCCCTCACTTTATTTTTTCGAGAAGTTTCACAATTCCTGCTATCATTGCCTCTGGTTTTGGCGGACACCCGGGAATGTAAACATCAACAGGAATAACCCTATCAAGAGGCCCTGCCATTTGATACCCATCTCTGAATATCCCGCCTGTACAGGCGCAACCGCCAATAGCAACAACAAAACCAGGCTTTGGCATTTGCTGATAAAGAACCTTTATTCTGCTTAAGTTTTTAACGGTCACAATTCCTGTAACAAGCAAAACATCCGCATGCTTTATGCTTCCAGCAAGGGTCATTCCAAATCTTTCAATGTCAAATCTCGGAGTAAGACAATCAAGTATTTCAATGTCGCAGTTGTTGCACGAACCTGTCGAAAGATGAAAAACAGAAAGGGACTTTTTCAATGCTTTTGTTTTCAAGTCAAGTGCCATGTTTCTCCCTTTAATAACCCATAAGAGCAAATATCACCGCTACAAATCCAAACATTGTCAGCCAACCCCAGGAAAATTTCAATATCTGATCAGTCCTCAGTCGAGGGTTTGTGTTCTTAATTAGAACTATTAAAATTAAGATTCCGACATATTTAAGCGCTCCAGCAACAGCATTTCTAAATCCTGCCATAAAGTAGATAACCAGAAAACTTATTCCCACAGAAAGAAGAATCCACCTCATAAGTTTGAAAAGCGCAAGAGGAAACCCTGAATATTCTATAAATGTTCCAGCAGCAATTTCTGTCTCTGCCTCAGATACATCAAATGGAACATAACCCAATTTCCCCTGAAACGCAAGCAACGCGACAATAAACGCAATAGTGCCAGAAACATACCCGATATTTGCTCCGTTTTCAAGCTGATACACTAAAATCTGTTGTATCTGAGCGCTTCCGGACTTTATCACCGGCACAAGCAAAGCTATAATGAAAGGTAGTTCATAGCTTAAAAGCAACCTTAGTTCCCTTCCTGCGCCAATAGAAGCAAGAACATTTCCAGATGAAGATCCAGCAAGAAAAATTACTACTGACGGGATCATCAATAGATAAATAAAAATAAAAAGGTCCCATCTTATGGGATTGAAAAAAACGCTCGAAAGTAAAATAGCGCCAGTAACAGTTACAGCAAAAACCCCAACCACAGGAGCGAGCAGAAATAAAAACTGATTAGCCCCTTCCGGTATCACCGTTTCTTTTCCAGTAAGTTTTATAAAATCAGCAAAATTCTGCCACCATGGCGGACCGACCCTCCATTGCAACCTCGCGGTAATCTTTCTGTCAAGCCAGCCGCTCATAATCCCAATGATTGAAAAAGATATAAAACCCATCACAAAAAGAGAAAATATTCTCAAAATTTCCATATCTATTTTTTCAGTTCGTAAATCTCAAGCCAGCTAACAGTTTTTACAAAAATATTTTCGCCAATTCTATGAACATTCTTTTCTTCCACGACCTGGTCATGATCAACGATTCTCAACGCGCCATAAGGGCAGCTTTTAACACAAATAAATCTTTCATTCTCATCAATCCTTGCGCCACCGCATACATCGCACATAGAAGTCAAATAATCAAGCCAATCGAGCTCTATTGTTCCAAATGGACAGGCAAGGGCACAACTTTTACAGGAGATACACAGAAAATTTGATCTTTTTATAATTGAGTCTTTTCTTTCCAGGGCATTGTTCGGACAGGCATTTACACAGGGATAATCATCGCATCTCCTGCAGACAAAGAAAAATGCTATCAGTTCTCTTAAAGATGTGATACCATTGTTTTCAGGATGAAAAATATAACTGCATTTTATAACGCATTTTTCACATCTGCTACAGATATCATAATCCACAAATAGTTTTTTCATTATGCCCACAATCCTGGCTGATCTTTTATCATGTCATAAGTAAAAACAGGCCCATCCTTACAGACAAAATAAGGCCCTATGAGGCAATGCCTGCAATGCCCAACAGCGCAATACATTTTCCTCTCCATAGAAAGGTATATATCTTTATCCTGAAAACCAATGTCAATAAGTTTGAGCGTTACAAATTTCATCATAACAGGCGGACCGCAAACAACTGCAATGCTATTTGAAAAATTCATATCAAGATTATCAAGCGTCTTTGTAACAAGCCCTTCACCAAACTTCCAATTCTCATTTTTTCTGTCAACAGTAATTCTGAATGAAAGCGGTAATTTTTCACACAAGCTGTGCCATTTATCTAAAATACACTCTTTATAAATATAGTCATCCGGCGTTTTTGCACCGCTGCAGAAGACAATTTTTTTATATTTTTTCACGTTCTCGATAAGAGCATAAAATACGGCGCGAACCGGCGCAAGACCCACACCACCTCCAACAAGCAAGATTTCCTTACCTTCAAACTTTTCAAGAGGATATGGCTTGCCATAAGGCCCTCTTATGCCAACAATATCTCCTTTTTTAAGTTTATGAATTGCATCTGTCACAGTACCTGTTCGCATAACAGTAATTTCCATTTTTTTTCTTTCGGAAGGAGATGAAGAAGGTGTAAAAGGCGCTTCTCCCACACCAGGAACAGTAAATGACACAAATTGTCCTGCCTGAAAATTAAACTCTCTTTCTGGTATCAAAACAACTGTCTTGATTGTCGGAGATTCTTCAATCACTTTTTCAACAGTACATCTTAAGGGTTCATAAATATTTGACTGATTCATACCTTACATCCTCAATCTTTGACGAAAAAACACAGGAAAGGACCTTTCTTTTATCAATTTTCCCTGGACACCCGGCAATACACCTTCCACAACCGGTACAACCAATCATGCCAAAATTCTCAACCATGTACATATACTTGCACGCAAGACGGTTTTTGTATCTTTCAGAAAGCAGCGGTCTGGGAGAAACGCCCGAAGCCATTCTCGCATAACCCGGGAAAAGACAGGAATCCCATATCTTTGCCTTTGAAAAATTATCATTTCTGCTTATATCTTCAAGGAAAAAGCAGACGCAGGAAGGACAAATATTTGTACAGCTTCCACACTGAACGCAATTTTTCCAGATCTCGTCCCATTCCTTTGCAGGAAAAATAGTCTTAAAGGAATCGGCAATTTTTTCCTGTATGTTAAATTTTTCATTATATTTTTTTACAAGCAGGCTTGAATTATTTCTCAATTCATTTCTTTTTTCAAAATCGAGCTCCTGAGCCTGCCTGAAAGAATTTTTGTCTCCCAACAATTCCTTTCCTGCCTGCGACCCAACTTCGATAAGAAACCCATTTCCGACACTCGTAAGATTGAGGTCATATCCTTCATCCACAAAGGGTTTGATTCCAACCTTTTCACAAAAACACACTGAAAGCGGTCGCGCGCAATCAATGGAAACAATAATCGTGTTTTTTCTCCTTTTTTCGTAATTTGGGTCCTTATAATCACCTTCCATAAACACCCTGTCAAGTATTTTTAGACCGGCCAGGTCGCAATTAGCCGGTCCTATCACAATAGTTTTCTTTAAAT
>JAMWBX010000160.1 GCA_023818725.1 Candidatus Omnitrophota bacterium | reverse complement strand
GCTCATTAGAATAAAATTTATTAAGAAATAATTTCATAAGTAAGAAAAAAATAGATTAGAATACCTAATTTGGAAATATCTTGGTTCGTTTTCAGGATTAAAATATATTTGTTAATTTTTTGATTAAGCATTAATCATTAAGAATTGACCCGCAATGTTTACATTTAATAGCTACCGATAAAATCTCTTCTCCACAAAACGGGCATGAAATTGTATTTTTTTCTATTATTTGTTTCTTAGCTGTCTTAAGATTTTTCTTTTCTGAAAGTTCAATATTAAACTCTGTGGTAATTGCTGCGAAAATTCGCTCGAGATTGGTTTTTCCCATTGATATGAGAGCTTTTCCAACAGCTTCATATACTCTTTTCAGCTGATCCTCAACATCCTTTTTGATTTTTTCGATAACAACTATAATTGAAGAAATCTCCATGAGCAAAATTTTTCTTTTTTCGTCCAGAAGCTGGTGGCCTTCTTTGCAAAGAGCAAGTGTCCTTTTTGTCTTCAAAAGATTCGTCCTTGTCGCAGGAATTTTAACAATCATTTTTTGTATCTGTAACGTTGCTTAATTTGTTGCTGGCTTATTCTTACCAGTTCTTCTTCTGGTAGATTTGAAATAATATCCCAGCCAAGTTCAAGACTCTGGTTAAGCGTCCTTCTCTCATTATACGACTGATTTACAAACTCTGTCTCAAAAACCTCGCCGAATCTAAGATACAATTTATCAAGAGATGAGAGTTCCTCTTCTCCGATGATAGAAGCAATTGCCTTGATGTCTCTGGTTCTTGCGTATGACGCAAAAAGCTGAGAAGCAAGCGACGGGTGGTCCTCTCTGGTTTTTCCTGAACCGATGTTATCTTTCATGAGTCGAGAGAGAGATGGCAGAACAGAAATAGGGGGATATACTCCCCTTGCGTGAACCTCTCTGTCAAGAACAATCTGTCCTTCAGTAATATAGCCGGTGAGGTCAGGAATTGGATGTGTAATATCATCGTTTGGCATCGTCAGGATTGGTATCTGTGTGATGGAACCCTTTTTGTTTTTTATCCTTCCTGCCCTTTCATATATGCTGGCAAGATCACTGTAAAGATAGCCTGGATATCCTTTTCTTGCAGGTATCTCCCCCCTCATGGTGGAAAGTTCCCTCAATGCCTCACAATAATTGGACATATCAGTGAGCAGGACAAGAACATGCATATCCTTTTCAAATGCAAGAAATTCAGCCGCAGTTAGCGCAAATCTTGGTGTCATCAATCTTGTAAGAGACGGGCTATCAGCCAGAGAAAGAAACATTATCACATTATCAAGAACTCCTGTTTCTTCAAAACTTCTTATGAAAAACCTTGCGGTGTCGTATTTCACTCCCATGCCGGCAAACACTATGCAAAAGCCTTCTTTTTCAACGCGAGCCTGCCTCACAATCTGCGCTGCAATCATATCATGCGGTAACCCGCTACCCGAAAAAAATGGAAGTTTCTGTCCACGGATGAGCGTATTCATTACGTCAATGGTTGAAATGCCAGTTTCTATAATATTTTCAGGATAGTCCCGTGCTGATGGATTTATTGCCATCCCATTAACATTCATTTCATGTTCAGCTACAGGTTCTGGCAGTCCATCAAGTGGATTCCCCAGCCCATCAAAAATTCTGCCCAGCATCTGTTGAGAAACTCCGAATTTCAGGGGTTCACCTTTGAATCTTACCCTACAATTTTTCAATGCCAACCCTGTTGTTCCTCCAAGAACCTGCACTACGGCATACCCCTCACCAACCTCAAGAGTTATTCCAATTCTGGTATTCCCATTCTCTTCTATCGTTTCCACAATCTCATTGTATCCGACATTATGAATATTTCTTATCACAAAAAGCTGTCCTGCAATCTCTTCCAGTCCAGTGTACTGACGAAGATTATACATATTCATTTCAGTGATTTCTCCATCTGTTGCTCTATTGAATTGACAAACTTTTCGAGCTCACCAAGATCCTGTTCACTGTAGGATTTCATCCTGACTATACCGCGATAGACCTCGCTTTCTCTAAGTTCATCAATTGTTATACTTTGTTTTATCAATTGTTCTGCTTTCTTGTGGAACGTAATAATAGCCTTGAACATCAGAAACTGCTTTCTTACAGAACAAAATGTGTCTACTTCATCAAAAGCGCTCTGTTGAAGGAAAGCGTTTTTGAATAAAAGGCAGGTTTCAAGAACAATTTTCTGTGTATTTGGAAGAACATCAGGCCCAATCAGTTTTACAATCTGTTGTAGTCTCTGTTCCTTTTGAAGAAGGTCAAGGATTTCATTTCTGTATTCCATCCACCCGCCATCAGTTTGAGAATTCCACCAGTCCTTTATTCCGTCAACATATTCAGAATAACTATCAATCCAGCTTATGGCAGGATAGTGTCTTGAATATGCAAGGTCTCTGTCGAGAGCCCAGAAACAGCGAATGAATCGTTTTGTATGAGAAGTTACCGGTTCGGAAAAATCTCCACCTGGCGGAGACACAGAAGCAATAACAGTAATGGAACCTGTGCTTCCATTAAGATTTATAACTCTTCCTGCTCTTTCATAAAACTCTGCAAGCCTTGAAGGAAGATATCCGGGAAAACCTTCTTCAAGAGGTATTTCCTCCATTCTTCCAGATAATTCTCGGAGCGCTTCAGCCCGGCGTGAAGTTGAATCAGCCATTAGAGCAACTTCGTAACCCATATCCCTGAAATACTCAGCGATAGTAATTCCGGTATAAATACTTGCTTCCCTTGCTGCTACAGGCATATTTGATGTGTTTGCTATGAAGACTGTTCTTTCAAGCAAAAGCCTTCCTGTTCTCGGATCAACCAGCTTTGTAAAATTTGCTAAAACGTCTGTCATTTCATTGCCACGCTCTCCGCATCCAACAAAAACAACAATATCCGCATCAGACCACTTTGCAAGCTGATGCTGAACAACTGTTTTGCCTGTTCCAAACCCACCTGGCACAGCAACACAACCCCCTTTTGCTACAGGGAACAACGTGTCTATGACGCGCTGGCCTGTAATCAGCGGAATGTTTGCATCTATCTTCTGGCGATACGGACGATTTTTCCTTACGGGCCATCTGTGGTACATCTTCAAGGAATAAATACTTCCATTTGAATCAATCTCAGCGATTGTATTTTCGATATCGTAATCGCCTTCTTCTTTGATAGAAACCAGAATTCCTTCAGGTATTTGCGGGGGTACTAAAATTCTGTGTTTTACCTGGGCTGTTTCCTGTACCTCGCCAATAATATCCCCCGGTCCGATTTTTTCACCAATTTTTTTCAATGGTGTAAAATGCCATTTTTTTTCTCTATCAAGTGCCGATATATGTATTCCCCTTGATATAAAATCTCCCTCCTGCGCTTTTATTTTTTCAAGAGGTCTCTGGATGCCATCAAAAATATTACCAATAAGGCCAGGACCAAGTTCAAGGGAAAGGGGTACTTTATCTGAATAAACCGGGTCTCCTGCTTTCAATGATGTGGTGTCTTCATAAACCTGAACATAGGCAACATCTTCTTTTAATCTTACAACCTCACCGACAAGATGAAAATCACCAACCTCAACCATGTCGAGAATTTTGATGTTCTCATTGCACCTTATCTGAACCACAGGACCATTTATCCTTATTATCGTACCTACTTTTTCTGCCATCAGATCTCTTCTCCAAGAAGTTCTGAATAAACTGTGTTATAAAGTCTTTGTAATCTTGCTGAAAAGGTATTGTCATACATTATAAAACCATCTTTTGAAGCAGCAATAACACCGACATCATTAAAATCAGATTTAACAAAGCTTAGAGATACATTTTTTTTTAGATCATTTTTGCAGATTTCTGTAATTTCTCTTTGAAAATCAGAGCTAAAATATTCTGCATCAAACTGTGAGAATTTAATAATTATTTCAGGTAAATCAATCACTGCTACACTTTCAAGTACAGCATTTCTCAAAAAATTCCTGTAATCTGAATCATTTCTGAAATCCTTTGCCTTCTCTTTTACCTTTTCCATGACACG
>JAMWBX010000159.1 GCA_023818725.1 Candidatus Omnitrophota bacterium | reverse complement strand
ATAGACAGATTGACGTAAGGGTTTCAATTATACCAACATTTTTTGGTGAATCCGGAGTCCTTCGTTTACTTGACAAGTCAACCTATAACTTTGCTCTGAATGAACTTGGTTTTTCCCAGCAGGACCTGATAAAATTTGACCGCCTGATTCATTACGATCATGGTATCATACTTCTCACAGGACCAACTGGAAGTGGAAAAACGACAACACTTTATGCCGCCCTTTCAAGAATCAACAACCCTCATATTCATATTATTACACTTGAGGATCCTGTGGAATATCAACTTGACGGCATCAACCAGATACAGGTCAACCCAAAGGTTGGTCTGACTTTTGCAAATGGTTTGCGTTCAATACTGAGGCATGACCCTAATGTAATAATGGTCGGAGAGATAAGGGATAGAGAAACAGCTGAGATGGCAATTCAGGCTTCTCTTACAGGACATCTTGTTTTCAGCACCCTTCACACAAACGATTCCACCAGTTCAATAACCCGTCTGCTTGATATGGGTATAGAACCATACCTTATCGCCTCATCTGTCATAGGGATTATTGCTCAACGTTTAGTAAGGCTGAATTGCCCAAAATGTTCGCGGAATGCTGTTTATCCGGATGACTTATTGAAGGAGATTGGGTTAGACCCCTCAAATGGAAATTATAACTTCAAAGCAGGCAAGGGATGCGAGTTCTGTTTGAACACAGGGTACCGTGGAAGAACAGGAATTTTTGAATTCCTTGAAATTGACGACGAAATCAGAGCACTCATTATGAAACAGGTTTCAGCAGGCGAAATAAGGCAAAGTTGTTTAAAGAAGGGACTGAGAACCTTGAGAATGGATGGAGCAAGAAAGGTTGTGGAAGGTTTTACTACAGTCAGCGAAGTTCTCCGCGTGACTCAGGAAGTTTGATATGCCCGTATTTTCCTACGAAGGTTTTGACCAGAAGGGAAGGCGCGTTTCAGGTAAAATTGATGCAGAAAATGATGCTGCTGCACGCATAATTATTAAAAGCAAAGGCATATTCATCAAAAGAATATTTTCTCTCGAAAGCCATTCAAGATTTGGGCGCCAAAAGATCAGAAAGGATGAATTCGCACTTTCCGTAAGGGAACTTGCGACCCTGCTCAATTCAGGACTCACTCTTGACGAGAGCATTTCCGGAATTATTGGTCAGACAGGACAGGGCAATCTAAAGGATGTTTACAGCGATATCCAGAAACAAATCAGGGAAGGAAAAAGTTTTTCAAAGGCTGCAAGTCAATACCCTGATTTATTTTCCGATATATCACTTTCAATGATAAGATCAGGAGAAGCCAGCGGAACTCTTGGCCTTGTTCTTGAACACATTGCAACATTTATGGAAGAATCAATTCGTTTCAGAAGCAGGATCTCCAGTATTATGACATATCCTGTAATGATGGCAGTAGTTGGTTTTCTTGTGCTCATCTTTATCTTTACTTTTGTTACACCAACAATTACCCGTATTTTTTCTGAAATTTCCCTTAAGCTGCCGTTTCCAACCCTGGTTCTGATAAAGGTCTCCTCCTTCATAAAGCAGTACATAATTGCAATACTTATCCTAACGGGAATTGTCATTTACCTTGCAACAAGATATTTTTCTTCAGAAAAAGGGAGGGCAAGAATTTCTACAATCAGAAAGAAGATTCCATACCTCGGTGAGATTTTTTTTAAGAGTGAAATTGCCAATTTTACAGGGACTCTCGGAATTCTTCTGCAGGGAGGTGTTGAAATACTAACAAGTTTCAGCATCGCAAGAGAAGTGTTATCCAGTCCTGATCTGAAACAGCAGATTGATAAAGCAAAGGACCTAATTTCTCATGGTCATAGTGTTTCTTCAGCGCTCAGAAGGACAACAACATTCCCTTACACAGCAATCCAGTTGATATCAGCGGGTGAAAGAAGCGGGACGATGTCTAAGATGTTGATGAGGGTATCTTCAAATTTCAGGGAAGAGGTTTCCAGAAGGGCAACAAGATTTGTTACCATACTTGAGCCAATTATGATTCTTTTTATGGCGGTCGTGGTTGGTTTTGTTGTGATTGGAATAATGCTGCCAATTTTTCAGATCAGTCAGTCCATCAGATAAGGAGAAAGAGATGAAATTAAGAAAAGGATTTACCTTTATCGAACTGATGGCGGTGGTTGTGATTCTTGGCATACTTGCAATGTTTGTGATGCCAAGGATATTCGGAAGGCTTGATGAGGCGAAGGTCACGGCGGCAAAGGTTCAGATAAAAAGTTTTGAGCAGGCTCTTCGCCTTTTTTATCTTGACAACAGTTTTTATCCTTCAACAGAGCAGGGACTTGAGGCGCTTATTGAAAAGCCAATGACAGGACGGATCCCTGAGAAATGGAGAGAAGGGGGGTATCTTGAGAAAAACACTATACCCCTTGATCCCTGGGGACATGCTTATGTTTATTTATCTCCCGGTAGAAATGGTGAAGATTACGAAATTATCTCCTATGGCAAAGACGGACAGGAAGGTGGTACCGGTTATGACGCGGATATTTCCAGCAGTGATATCGAAGGCGCAGCAAAGACAGAATAAAAGGGCGTTTACACTTTTTGAACTAATGGTTGTTATTCTCATAATAGGTTTTTTTTTATCAATTTAGCCAGGTTTTCATCCCGTTCTTTTGAACAACGGCTTGGATTTCCAGAGATCGAGGAAATTTTTTCTCAGGCTACCCAAACAAGTGTAAACGCCGGGAAATCCGTTATTTTATTTTTCAATCTTGAACAGCAATCTTGGGCTATTGTGAAACAAGATGAGACAATTCTGAAAAAGGTTCCTGATAGCGCACAGTATTTAGAAATACCTGGGGATTTTAAAAGACAGAGCGTAAAAGTAAACGGTTATACATATCGGGAAGGGTATCCTGGTGTAATGTTTTTTCCTGATGGCACTCGCGAGTATTCAGAGATTGAGATTGAAAACATCATATCCGGAGAGAGATACCTTGTAAAACTCAACCCTTATGGTATTTTCCCGGAAGTTTCAGAATGAGTACAAGATCTGGCGGATTTACTCTTATTGAAGTGATGCTTGCGGTTGCGATGTTTGCAGTTCTGGGTCTGGTGTGTCTTGAAAATTATCTGATCAACATAACAATTGCGCAAAAAATTATAGATGATCAGACCTGCACCATGCTTGCAAGGCAAAAGGAGTTTGAATACCTTCAAAATCCGGACGCTGTGGCTGAATCGGGAGACTTTGCCCCCTTAGATTCTTCCGCCAGATACCGGATTGAAAAAGATGACATAACTCTGAGCGAAACAGTTACAATCGACAGTGAAATAACATTTCATTTTATTGTGACAAGAATCATTGTTGAAAGGCGTGGTTCACGGATTTCTTATCCTTTTCTGATAACACCAAAAGAAGGCTGATACAATGAAGAAAACATCCGGGTTTACACTGATAGAAATGCTGTTGGTGATAACTATAGGTTTCATCGTCGTTATTCTTGTTTATTATACCATGCAAAGCACGCTTAAGGTTTCTACAGCTGTCAGGGAGAAAATTGAAGATATGCAGAGAATAAACTTTTCACTTGGAACATTTTCAAGCCGTCTTATGTGCGTTATCGCAGACAGCGAAAACAACGTTTTTACTGCAAAAGAAATTTCTTTTGAATTGGACGAGTACCACATCAGAAAGATCATTACATATTCAGCAGAGCCCGATGAAAACGGCAAGTACAATCTCATTGTAAAAGAAAAAGATGTATTGTTTGAAGCAGAATATGAATATCCGGCACTTGTTGCTTTGGATCGAGTGGAATTTTCATTTTTTGATGGTGAATCCTGGAAGGCACAGTGGGATAAGAAAAATATTCCCCGGGCGGTTGCGATAATACTTGAAAAAAATGGTTCAAAGTTGTTTTTCCCTGTGGTGGTCAACATACAGACCATTCAGCAGACATAAATCGTATTTTCCCCCTTTCATAAAGGGGGATTGAAGGGGGATTTCAAGATACTTCCCCCTTTTCCAAAGGGGGACAGCAGGGGGATTTTGGAAATGAGCAACAACTAAAAAAATCTCCCCCAGCCCCTCTT
>JAMWBX010000158.1 GCA_023818725.1 Candidatus Omnitrophota bacterium | reverse complement strand
TAAAGTACGGGTATCATTATCGGAGAAAAGATTCACATGGGCAAGGCTGAACACAAATGTCCATATGAGCGCGAAAGTGACTATTAAAAAGGAAAAATTTTTTCTAACCTTTGAATAGCCAGTGGCGATAAACAAAAAAATGTATGGATAAATTATAAAGCCATAATGAACCCATCTACCAGTCTTAAAACCAAAATATACTAAAGCGGGCAAAAAACTCAGCAATGTAAGCAGTCCCTTTTTGTCTGGTATGATAAAAAACACAAATAAATAAAATATAAAAACCACCCATATCGCGGTGCCAAGTCCATATCGCAGTGACGTTAGCAGAAAATACCCAAAATTATCAAAGCTAGCAGAACCTGCCCAGTATGATTGAATATACGAAACCTCGCTTATAAACTCATTAAATGATAAAAGCACATATGGATTTGTCGTCAAATAGGAAAATATAAAAGTTAAAAAGCAAATTAAAAGCTTTCTTAAAATTAGTTTAAGACCAGTACAGGTAAGTAAAACAGAAAAAACAACTGAGATAAAAACATACCCATATGCAAGTAAACTGCCCATCGAAAACCCTGCAAAAATCGAAGACAAAACAAGAAATGAACTCTTTCTTTCATCAATGTATCTGAATATAAAATAAAGCGAACAAACAACCCATATCATTCCATACGTGTAGGGTTTTAAATAATGGGACCATATCGCAAAACCTGGCACAGAGACATAAAGAAGAGTCATCACAAAAGCATCTTTGTGGGTACCAGTAACCCTGCAACAAAGAGAAAAGAAAATAAATGCCGAAATAATGAACAAAAAGCCTCCAAACAATCTTGAAAATTTGTAAAGCTTTCCCATTTCTTCGGGGTGAAAGAAATACGATTGCATGTCGTTTTTAATTTCAACCAAACCACAAAGTGCACATAACTTCAAAAAAAATGCAAGAGGATAAATATAGGTACCACCATATTCAAAAAAATGCGGATTAAAATCCCGTCTTGAAATATCCATTTTACTGAGGCTTGCTAAAACAGCCTGCTCATCTGCACCGTATGACCGAAGGAGATAACTCCTCATAGAATTGATAATTTCAACAGATAAATATGTATTTTTCCCGTTTATAACCACAGGTATATTTCTTGATGCATCATACTCAGGAGAATATCTTGCCCCATAATAAATCTGCATTTGCTGGATTTCTTTATGGGTGGACAGCATTGGTTCAACCAAATCCCTTACGGCTTTGATATCTCCGAATACAAGATAAATTCGATCCCTATTGGGTACACCCCAGTTTACCCCCTTTGTGTGGAGAAGAATACCACAACAGGTAATTACAAAAAGCGAAATTGCCTTCTTAATCATGTGATTCTGTATCTTAAAATAGCGAATATCGCCTTAAATCCATCAATCCATCCAATTTTTTTGCCAGTTTTCCTTGGATTATATGAAACCGGAATCTCTTTTATCCTGTAACCCCTTTTAAGAATTTTACAGGTTATCTCTGGCTCAATTTCAAAACCCTTTGATCTCAATCCAATGGCAGTCAGGATTTCCCTTTTGCAAAGCTTGTAGCAGGTTTCCATATCCGTAAGTCTTGCCCTGAAAAGCAAATTTGTAAGAACTGTCAGAAATTTATTTGCAAGCAAACTCAGAGGTGAAACCTTCTTTTTCTCGAGAAACCTTGAACCAAAGATAGCAGCGTGTTCGCCATCAATGGCATGAACTAATTTTATAATATCAGATGGATCAAGCTCTAGATCTGCATCCTGAATGACAACATATTCGCCTGTTGCTATTTTCAATCCATTTATAATTGCTGAACCTTTTCCTTTATTTGGCGATTGGAAAATCACACTGAGTTTCCTATCTGAGCAGCAAATAGACTTAAGAATTTCCTCCGTACCGTCTGTGGAGCCATCGTCTATTACAATAACTTCTTTTTCCAGTTGCAGGGATGAAACCTTTTCGATAATCTTTTTTATGCTCTCTTTCTCATTGTACACAGGAATCAAAATTGAAATTTTCATACTTATATAATACCACACCTGCGGTTCCGAACTTCGCGCCGATTATGGTAAAATATTTCAATGATTGAAGCCATAGCATTAAGCATATTACAAGGAATAACTGAATTCATTCCGGTAAGCAGTTCGGGACATATATTCTATGCGGGTCAAAAATTCATGGATATTGCCTATAACCTACCATTTATGATATCAGTCCATATGGGAAGCGCTCTGGCGATTGTCTTATATTTTTCGCAGCAACTTAAAAAAATGTTAGTTTCTCTGCTAAGAATAAAAAATTCTGATTATTCGAAAGAAAGGCTGTTGTGGAAATATATACTGGTAGGTTCAATACCCGCGGCAATTGCAGGAGCTTTGTTTGAACCAGTGATAGAAAAAATAACAACAAATCTTCTTGTTGGAATTTGCTGGATCATAAATGGAGTAATTTTAGTTTCTGGAGAATTTTATAGTCAAAAAAAAGATCAGAGGCAACTCAACATTTACACAGCTATCTTTGTTGGCATTTCACAGGCAATAGCAATACTACCGGGCATCTCTCGATCGGGTTCAACAATCACAGCAGCAAGATTATCCGGCATCGAGCCGGAAAAAGCATTCGAATTTTCGTTTTTGCTCGGAATTATTGCAATTGTTGGATCTTTCATTCTTGAAATTTTCAAGAAACCCGGTGGGTTTAATAGTTTCTGTTTTATAGCAGCTGCAGTCTCCTTCTTATCTGGATATTCTTCCTTGTTAGTCCTTTCAAAAGCTGTAAAATTAAGCAGAATGAAATGGTTCGGGTTTTATACGATTATTATGGGAATAATTGTACTTACAGGCAAAATGATATGAAACATAAAAGTCTGCAGGTAATTTCAAAAAAGATTTTGAATGACAGATATGTGGAACTGGTTGTTGAAAACCGTCTCGAACCTTTTCCAAAGCCCGGTCAATTTCTACATATTCTTACAATGGGTACTTTTATGCGCAGACCCCTGTCAATTGCCAACTGCACAAAGGAAAGGATGAAACTTATCTTTCAAATAAGAGGTCCTGGCACCAGAAAACTGTCAGAAGTAAATGAGGGAATGAAACTTGATATTCTTGGACCATTAGGAAACGGATTTCCAGCTGTCCGGCGAAAAGGAACAATTTATCTTGTTGCAGGCGGAATTGGCGTCGCACCACTTTTGTTTGCTGCTGAAAAATTTGAAAATGAAAATAGAAATTTCAAGTTCTTTTATGGAGCAAAAACATTCAAGGACCTCCTTATATCGGTCTTACCGGAGGGGAATTATCAAAAGTTTTTTACCACTGACGACGGAAGTTACGGGGAAAAAGCCACAATTGTTGAAGTATTTGAAAGGGAGATTGCAACTGAAAAACCTGCCGTTGTATTTTCTGCGGGACCTTTTGTCATGTTAAAAAAACTCAGTCAATTATGCAGCAAGAAAAAAATCAATGCTTATGTGTCTTTTGAAAATGTGATGTTCTGTGGTCTTGGAGCCTGTCAGGGCTGTACCATTGAAACAACCAACGGATATAGAAGGGTTTGTAAGGATGGACCCGTGTTTAACCACAAGGATGTAAAGTGGAATGTGAAAAACTGAAAATTAAAATTGGGAACCTTTCTCTGGATACACCTGTACTTCCAGCCAGTGGTACATTCGGGTACGGAGATGAACTTGTTGATGTAATGGACTACAGATTCATAGGAGCGATCATCACAAAAACACTGACGTGGAATGAAAGCAAAGGAAATCCACCCCCGAGGATATGGGAACTGGAAAATGGTCTGATTAATAACATAGGTCTTCAAAATATCGGTGTCAAAAGATTCTATAAAGAGAAACTGAAAAAGCTGATAAGAATGAAAAAGCCCTTGATAGTAAGCATAGGTGGCAAAAGTATCGATGAAATATCAAAATGTGTTAAATTTCTTGCTTCAGTAAAAGAAGTATCAGCATTTGAACTGAACCTCTCATGTCCAAATATTCATGGACTAAAGCCAATTTCTGAAGATCCGGAATTGACCTTTAATGCAATTACAAAAATCAGAAGGCTAACCAGCAAAC
>JAMWBX010000157.1 GCA_023818725.1 Candidatus Omnitrophota bacterium | reverse complement strand
AGCCATTTTATTGCCGCATATACATCCAAGTGCTCCTTTAGTCCAAAATGGGTTATTTTTCCAGAGCTTTCTCCATGAGCGCGAAAGTCAAAAAGAAAAAGGGAAAAACAGGGATAAAGAAATTCAACAAATGGGAGTATATCTGATTTGTTTGCAGGATATCCATGCAGGCAGATAATTACTCCTTTTGCTTCCTTTGATTGTATAAACCAGCCGGATAAATTTTTCTCATCTTCAGTAATAAAATTGACTTTTTCATAAGGAAGTCCAAGGTCAGTTGGCGTAATTAAAACTGGCATTCTTGGCGGGCTTATGGCTCTATAGCCAAGAATTATAGTGACAGCGATAATGATGATTAATGCGTCAATCAAAATTTTCCATAGCATTCTTCTTTTGAATTTCACAGCCCGAATAACCCAATTGCGTTTTTTCTCGCTATTTTCTCAAAAGCTTCCTCGCTCAATTTCCCCTCATCTCTGAGCTTTATTAAAAAACTACATAGCCGAATTTCCTGGTCCGGCCGACATAAATCAGTACCAAAACACAATTTGTCCTGAAACTCATTAAGAAATTTGACAGCATATTCAGGATCTCTTGCAAGAGCATTGTATCCGCTGCCTGCTGAAAGGTCGCCCCACAAATTTGGATATCTTCTCATCAATTTCGGCACGACCCCTTCTTCTCTCACTGGATACGCGGGATATGTTGCTCTGTCAGCCGGAGTTTCAAGGACTCCGATTTCTGCCCAGAATGCAGCGCCATGTCCAAAAATAATCAGGTTTGGGAACTTTTTCAAGGTATTTTCAAGCTGTACCATTCCAATATCGTCGTAAATACCGTATCCAGCGCCGAGCCTTGATGAAAGATCAATAATTATGGGTAGAGCTGCCTTTTCTGCGTGTTTGAAAAAATTCTGGCACCTGGGATCTGAAAAAGGAAGATTTGGCATAAATTCTCCTATTCCTTTGCAACCGCGCTTTTTATAATGCTCAAGCCAGATTGAAAAATCAGCGTCAGGACTATTTCCAATACCCCTTGGGTCTATGTTGCAGAATGGAAAAAGCCGACCACCTGATTTCTCACATATTTCAATCACATCCTCATTTGACTGCGCAAGATACTCTTCCGGGCCAATCAAGGGAAGATATGCACCTTTTTCAATTCCGAGTTCATCATATCTTTTTATTACCTGTTCAGGTGTTGCAAATCTTGTCCTGCCGTCTGCAGGCGGACACTCTTTTCGGTAGGCATGGACATGAATATCAATAAACACAATTCCCCCTTACGGACTTACCTTACATTCCCACAAAAATCCGCTCCTTTCAAGATTATCGGTTTCAGCAGCGTAAATTGTCCTGTCTTCAGTGATTGCAATGTGATGCACAATCACACAGGCATCATTTATTTCAGAGTCATACAATCTGCCAAATGTAATAAATTTTTCTTTTTCTCTGTCATAGGCAAAAACATATGTGTTATAATTTTCTCCACCACCGCCATAAATGAGTCCATCCTTACCGATACAAAGTCCTGCAAGCCGCGTTCCTGGATAGGGCTTTCCCAGGTATTTTACCTCAATGTTTTTCGGGTCAAGCCGCATTAATGCGCCTGAAACAGTTCCAATATAGATATAGCCATCTCCACCATTAAGCATTCCATCAATACCGCCTGTATCAGATGTATATACCTTTGGTAGGGATTTTCTTAAA
This sequence comes from Candidatus Omnitrophota bacterium, assembly GCA_023818725.1. Lineage (GTDB taxonomy): Bacteria > Ratteibacteria > UBA8468 > B48-G9 > DTJG01 > DTJG01. The sequence goes on along the minus strand of JAMWBX010000157.1, from coordinate 2,399 downwards.
AAATCAATTTTGTTTGTTTCAGGATTGTACCTTAAAAGATTAGCGTTTGAAGAACCTGCCTGAGACCATTGCCCCCATAGATTTCCATCATCATCAACAGAAGGTATGTGCGGGTAATTGCCTACCCAATCAAAGTTAATCGCTTTATTTGTTTTAATATCATACCTGAAAAACTTCATACCAGGCCAGGTAAATCCATAGATGATTTTTCTTTTTTTGTCCAGCGCAATGGTTTGAATATACTCATGCGGACACGGAAGACAAAGAATTTTTATTTCCTCTGTTTTTGGATTAAGAGAAAAAATCTTCCCTCCAGGCGCATCGAGATACTCAAATGGTTCAATAAGGCCTGCCGTCGCGCCATAGATTGTTCCATCATCATCAATAATCAGGGAACGGTGTATCTTTACATCATATTTTTCGCCATACCTTTCAAAATGAAGTGAACTGAATTTTTTAGTTTCAGGGTCAAATGTCCACAAAATATCATTATCAGCAGCAGTAATTCCGCAATAAACAAGGCCTGTCTCTGGATGATATTCAACTGTCGTAAACGATATCAGATTATGGTAATAATCACTGCTTTTCCCCATAATTTCTGCATAGCTTGCAGAACTGGTCTGCGTGCCCTGCGCGCTTGCCAGCCCCATTTCTTTCTGCCAGTTGATTATTGGTCTCGCAATGTTCTTCAATACATATGCTTTTACCCTGCACGAAGCCATTTTTCCCTCCAGTAAAATTCAGAAAAAAAGATTTTTAATCAGTAAAATCAATGTCTGCTATTCTGTCAACAAAGACCCTTTCCTCAATGTACTTTTGCACTGGAACATGTTCGGGATGTTTCATATATTGATTGAAGGTCTCTGTGCTGTCAAAAACTGCATGAAACAGAATATCATAGCTGCGCGGCCCATCAATCCGATTAACAAAAACCTCAGACATTCTTATAAGAGGTATTCGATCCTGTAAGGATTTTAATTTTTCAACAATCTCTGGCAGGTCCTTTTTGTATTTGTCCTTTAATTTGAACATCACATAATGCTGATGCATATTTCCTCCTGGCTTCAAATAAACTCTGGCATTGGAAAAACCAGATTTTGCCTGATAAATTTTTTCGGTATATCCAATCTTTCCAATCTGAAATAGATTCCCCATGCCCTGCACTTATTTGAACCAAGGGCGATGACAATTTTATGCTCGCCTGGCTCAGCATCAAACTTAACAATTGCCCTATCTTCCCATGCAGGATTTGTTCCAGCCGGGTCATGAAAAATTTCTCTATTATCAAGCCAGATCTTAACAGGCCCATCATAGCCCAGACATGCTGCAAGCTTCATCGACCCTGAAATTCTTATTCTTTTTGAAAACCATATCACAAAATCCCTTCCACTGTAACCGGCAAGCTTTTCATGCAGGTCGCAGAATCTTGTTTGAAACCTAATATGGCTCCAGTTAATTCCTGAACAGTGTTGAATGCCTAATCCATTAAGTTGCGCGTCGACTCCTTCTGGAAGGTCAAAAGGGAAAAAGCAATCCCATTCTGTGACCATTGGAGTTAAAGCCCGATACCTGCCCAATCTTACAGGACCAAATACAGGAATAATCCTCTCGTGAGCATCCTTGATGTTACAATAAGGATCTAAACCGTATCCATGATATAGAAGTTTTCCCTCAATACCTGAAAGAGAAAGATTTGTCCTTAAAATAACTGTGTCCTTTGCTATTCCTATGTCATAGATGAAAGAACCTGGCTCTGGGTCGCCGATACTGAAACCTGCAGGCCTAACACCACCAGGCATGATAAATGATTTTGCAACATTTTTAAATTTTAGAGTGATATCAACATAATTGTTAGGTGGAACCGCCTTTGCTTCAATCTTTCTCTCATCAAGCCCGATCGGAGGAAATCCTGCTTTTTTACCATGCACAAGAACATTCATTGCATAAGCAATCCTTTTCCCCAGTATTTTGTGGTCTCTTCCGCTTATGTGAATTGTATCGTCAAGTGATAGATCCACAGATGGAACAATGGAAAAATTCTTTATTTTTTTCAAAAGTCTGTATTGCTGGTCCTGAATAGAGTTCCAGTACTGCCTTTGGAACCCTGTATTAATAAATCTTCCAATCTGGACAGCAACAAAAGGCAGATTTTGGTCCTTAAGATCTTTTCTAAAAGAGGTAACAAGTTTTTTCATTCTTTCTGAATACAAACAACAGGCTTGCTGAGTCGCATCTGATTCGCCCTGGTACCATATAATCCCTTCAATCTTTCCACAATTTTTCCTTACCCTTCTCAAGGTTGCGCCATATAATGATTTTCCACCGAGATTTTTTAACTCAGGGTCCCACTGACTCATACTTGTTCCGCCATGAGCACACGCGATAATGCCCTGAGGAAT
>JAMWBX010000156.1 GCA_023818725.1 Candidatus Omnitrophota bacterium | reverse complement strand
TCGGCGGCAAAATACCAGCCAGTCACATCAATGCCATTTTTAATTTCATAACTGGAAAAGTTACTTTTTTCCATGTTATTTTTTTCGTCGATTTTATCGACGTCGTTTTTTTCAAATTCTGATTTTCCTGCCAGCATGGCAAGATCATCAGAGTGAGGTCGTGCTCCAGCAATTGAAATAATCTTAATTCTTTTCATCTCTTCTCAAAAAATTCTTTAATTGTTTCTATGACATAATCCTGCTCTTCAATCGTCATCAATGGCTCGATCGGCAGGCTTAGAACTTCTTTTGATGCTTTTTCGGCTTCGACAAGGGGTTCTGGCACCTTTGCCCTATTTTCGAAAACCTGCATTTGATGGAGACAGAAAGGATAATAAACCATCGTTGCTATTGACCGTTGTTTTAAGAATGTTTGAAGCTCGTTTCTTCTTCCGTTTTTTATTCTGATTGTGTATTGATGAAATACAGCACCTTCCACTATGGATGGGGGCTGAATTTCTTCAATTTCCGAAAGCCCTTCATTATATCTTTTCGCTATCTTAATTCTTCTGTTATTAAATTCTTCGACATATTTGAACTTTGCAAGCAGAATTGACGCCTGAATCGTGTCCAGTCGAGCGTTATAGCCAATGTGTTGCACATTGTATTTGTCTTTGCCTCCGTGTTTTATAAGGGACGTTGTTATTTCTGCGATTTCATCGTCGTTTGTGGAGACCATTCCGCCATCTCCAAAGCACCCAAGATTTTTGCTTGGGAAAAAACTGAATGCTCCGGCGTTTCCGATGCTGCCAAGCATTTTATTTTTCCATTTTCCACCAAATGCTTGAGCAACGTCTTCAAGAATAAAGAGATTATATTTTTTAGCAATTTCACCTATTGCTTCCATATCGCAGGGTGTTCCATAAAGATGCACAGGTATAATCCCTTTTGCCTTATTTGCAGAGCCGCATTTTAGATATTTCAATATTGCATCCGGATTGATGTTGAATGAAACCGGATCTATATCAATAAATATAGGAGTTGCTCCAGATCTTACTATAGCATCTGCCGTTGCAGTAAAGGTAAAAGGTGTAGTGATAATTTCGTCTTCTGATGAAAAAAATTCACTGCCACTTTTGATGGCAAATGCACGCAGTGCTAGAACAATAGCTTCGGTTCCTGAACAACAGCCAGCACAGTTTTTCACTTCAAGAAATTCTCTGATTTTCTCCTCAAGCTGTTTAACCTCCGGGCCCATAATCCATAACTGGTGCTCAAGACAGTTTTTTATTGCAGTGTCTATGTCACTCTTCATATACTGGTATTGTCTTTTTAGATCAAGCATTGGAATATTCATTATTTCTCCCCTTTTTCAACAACTGGTTTTAATTGGTCTTCAATCTCAACATAAATATTTCCGCAGGCTTTACATACGAAAACAGAGTTTTCAAGTTTCAATGTTGTTCCGCATTTGCAAACCCAGCCAACCTGTCTTGCTGGTATCCCTACAGCAAGTGCATAGTTACGGATACTTTTTGAGACTACTGCGCCTGCTCCAACAAAAGCATAACTGCCGATTGTGTTTCCACATATAATTGTGGCATTTGCACCGATTGTGGCCCCTTTTTTGACCAGCGTCTGTTTGAATTCATGTTTTCTTTCTATGAATGCCCTCGGATTTATAACATTGGTAAAAACACAGGATGGACCGCAAAATACATCATCTTCAAGAATTACGCCCATATAGATGGAAACATTGTTCTGAATCTTACAATTGTTCCCTATGGTTACTGAAGGACCCACCATTACATTCTGTCCTAATACACAATTTTCGCCAATTTTTGTGTTTGAGAGAATATGACAGAAGTGCCATATCTTTGTACCTTTACCAATTACAACATTGTCGTCAACAAAAGATGAATGATGTACAAAATAATCGCTCATCTGCCCTCCCTTAAAGATTTTTCAGCCATATCGAGAACTCTTAAGACATTCAAACCTTCCCGACCATCAGTAAGCGGTTTTTCTTTTTTTACGATACAATTCAAAAAATGTTTTGCTTCTTCTTTGAGCGGTTCAGATTTTTCAACGGGAATTGACTGCGCTTTTGCTTTTTCTATTTCAGGTACTTCCCTGTGGTTCCATAAGATTTTATGATTGTACAGAACAAGTTTGTTTTCTGGTTCTGTGTCATCGAATACTGCCATTTTTTTATTGCCTACTACCACGAATTTCTGTTCTTTGAAAGGATTTAACCATGAAACAAAAACATGGGCCTTTATTTTTCCAGGAAATGTAAGAAAAGTTAGTGTGACGTCTTCTACATCATGGGGAAGAAAAATTCCACCACATGCGATAACCTTTACAGGCATCTTCTTCGCCAGCGAAAGCATTACCGATATATCATGAGGGGCAAAACTCCACAGAATATTTTCCTCATGTCTTATTCTACCGATATTTGTCCTGCTGGAATACATATACAGAATATCTCCCAGTTCACCCTGATCTACAAGCTGCTTAAGTTTTATTATTGCTGGATGATAATGGAGTATATGACCCACCATCAACATAAGGTTTTTTTTCTCTGATAGCTCAATCAGCATTTCTCCATGTTTTTCTGTTAGGGCAAGCGGCTTTTCGCAGAAAACAGCTTTTCCATTTTCAAAAGCTTTCTTTACAAGTTCATAATGTGTGGATGCAGGGGTTGCAATAACAACAGCGTCAATGTCTTTTTTTTTAATAAGGTTTTCAGCGTCGGTGGTGAAAAAAATCCCGGGATGATTCTTTATGTAAACCTCCATCAGGGTTTCATCCATGTCACATATGCCTGTAAGTACACCGAGCTCATTGAAGACCCTTATTAAATTTTTCCCCCAGTAGCCACCTCCAATAACTCCTACCCTTACATCTGTGAACTCTGTTTTTTCGCTGCTTTTATCCATTTTTCAATCTCTTCGAATTCTTCAACTGTATTTATGTCACAACTTTCCTCTGGTGGAATCTCTACAAGATTAACTTTTAGTCCGTCTTTCAGATACACCGCGTAAACATCAGTTAAATAATATTCACCTGCAGCGTTATTGTTTGTAACTTTCCTCAATTCTCTGTAAATTGAATCTGATTCGCACACGATAAATCCTGCGTTCACTTCGTTTATTTTCAGGATTTCTTCATCGGCATCTTTTGCCTCAACTACTTTTGAAAACCTGCCGTTTATTCTTATTATTCTTCCCTTGCTTCCGGGATTGACAAGAATTGCAGTAGCTACAGTTATGTCAGCATTATTTTTGATGTGAGAATCAATCAAATTTTTTAAGGTTTTTGTGGTAATCAAAGGTTTATCAGCATACGAGACAAGGATTGTGGTTTGAGTTTTTTCAAATAAATAGTCTGTACAAAGCAAGGCGTGGCCGGTTCCAAGCGGCTGTTGCTGGATGGCGTATTCAATGGATGAAAAGCTTTTTAGCACTTGTTTTATTTCGGAATTCTCAATCCCTGTCACGACTACTATTTTTTCTACAAGAGGTTTAATTGCTTCGATAACCCTGACTATTAATGGTTTTCCCTGGTATTCAATGAGAAGTTTTCGTTTATTCTCTTCGTATCTGGAACCTTTCCCACCTGCAAGTACAACCCCAGCAAATTTTTTCATCATTGATAGCAATTGCTATTAATTGAAATGTTAGTGATAGACAGTCCTGGATTCAAGTTATGGTTACAATTTGGCACTCCCAAGCCTCCTTATTTTATTCCTTTAGCTTAACAGAACCTTGGCCAAAAGTCAACCCCCCCATTGCTTCATTAAAAATCTATACGAAATTTTATCGTTGCTTCATTAAAAAATCTATACGAAAATATCCATCTCCTAATAAGAAGGAATTATATAAAAAGAGTGCGGTATAATGTCAAGAGGAAAGGAGAAATATCTTTCTCCTGACAGGTTTTTAGCAGTTTTCAAAGAACAAGTATCAAAAGTTAAAAACTTGTTTATACTGCTCTTTGACAATTTTGGTTTAGCCCTGACAGCCTGGGTGCTGGGTTACCCGAAGCGGGTCATACAACTGGTTCTTTGAGAGCAGAGCAAAGACCATTCTGACCAGCTTTCTGGCTGTAAGAACAAGGGCTCTTTTATGTTTATGGTTCGGAACCTCC
>JAMWBX010000155.1 GCA_023818725.1 Candidatus Omnitrophota bacterium | reverse complement strand
AAGAAATAAGAACAGACAGAGTTTTTCCTTTGAAGGATGCAAGCTTTTATCCGGGCAAAGATTTTTGTGATATGGTATTTTTCTGCCCCCCTGTGAAAGGCAATAAAAGATTATGGCTTTTATCAGAAGCAAGAAATCCATTCATTTACATCGACCATCATAAATTCGAACCTCAAAATGTCTTTGAAAAAAATTCTTTCAGTTGGATTGATTTTGGAATTACAGCAATAGAGCTTGCAAAACCCAGAGGATTCGGCCAGATAAAATTTTATGGCATTTCAAAAAAAATAGCAGAAAATTCTTTTTTTCTCATCACCACCCGAACAAACCTGAAGTTTTCTTCAAGCATCAAAGACGCTGAAAGAAAACTTTTCGGAATATCAAGAGATGATTTAGGATTCAGTTTAATAAATCCATCAACAATTGAAGTGGGAAGCCCGGTAAAATTCAAAATGATATTTGTTGCTGGACAAAAAGGACTGCCAGAAAAATCCTATCTCAGATTAAACATCCACAGAGTATTTGCCATGCCGCAGACAGAATCAAAAACACAGGATGGATACATAAAGGTTGTTCGCTCTGATTGCAAAATTGTTTTTAAAGGTGTAAAGGACCCTTCGGATGAATCGCATAGGGACAGGGATATTATCTACTTTTTACCTGATGGAATAAAACCCTGTGGAACAATTGAGATTGAATACAGCTGTGAGAAAAGTTTCATTGTCCCTGTGGAAAGTTATACGGTGGAAAGAAGATACTGGTACTCAAATTTGCCGCCTTTATCGCCTGCGATCGCGCTTGATAGAAAAAAAATATTTATTCCACCGGCTGAAAGAAACGGCCACTTTATAAGGTTTGTCGCTGGAAAACCAGATAGATTGTTTCTGTTTTTCCCAGGAAGGATAAAAATAAGAAAAAAAGTTGAACTTGTCGGCATTATTACTGATAAATACAGAAACATCGTGGATGATAAAAACTGGAAGATGGATATTGAAATACATATCGAAGGGAAAAAAGAAAAGCAGATAAAAAACATTTCGCACAATCTTACTGACAGATACAGATTCTGTATTGATTTTGACAATCTTGAACCAGGAATCTATCGGGCAAAGGCATATGATAAAAACACAGGAAAACTTTTAGCAACAAGCAATCCTGTGGAGATAATGAAACAAGATGATGAAAGGGAACAGATTTTCTGGGGAGAGATACACGGGCACACTGAAATGAGCGATGGAACAGGTATGTTTGAAAAGTTGTATTCAAATGCGAAATACGCAGGATGTCTTGACTTTGCGGCTGCTTCAGACCATGCCTGTTATTTTTCTGATAACCAGTGGGAATTGATGCAGGATATCACAAATAGCTTCAACATAGACAATGAGTTTTGCACACTTATTGGCTATGAATGGGCAGGAAATCAGGGACACAGAAATATCTATACATCTGAAAACAGATTGAAACTTTTCAGGGGGATGTATGAACCAACGTCTAACATAGATGTTGTTTACAGAGAATTTGAAGGTAATGAAAATGTCGTTGCAGGACCGCACACAGGTCATACCGGAGATTTCTGGAAATTCCACAACAAAAATGTTGAAAGGTTTCTTGAGGTCTATTCAATGTGGGGACATTTTGATTCTCTCGCAAACAAACTATTGAATGAAGGTGCGGTGATTGGTTTTACAGGTGGCGGCGACTGCCACAGCGGAAATGTGTTTTTTTCTCCTGAAGATAGAAACGGACAGGGAAAAACTGCGCATTTTACTTCTTACGCCATAAAATACAAGTGCGGGATTATGGCCGCTTTTATGAAAAAACTGGACAGAGAAAACCTGATATACGCGCTGAGAAATAGAAAAACATATGCGACAACATCAGACAGAACCCTTGTCGATTTTTCTGTCTCAAAATACAAAATGGGTGAAAAAGGCAGCAGTGGAAATATCGAGGTGATGGCAGACATTCATAGCTGCGATATAATAAAAAAGATTGAGGTTATAAGAAACAAAAGGGCTGTTTTCTGTGAAAATTTAGAAAGAATGGATACTGTTTTCAGATGGCAGGATAAAAGAATTGAAAAAGGCAGATACTGGTATTACCTGAAAATAACCCAGAAAAACAATGAAGTTGCTTACACATCTCCAGTATGGATAAATGTTGATTAACAGGGAGGTCTTATGGACTTCTATCAGGTGATAAAAACAAGAAGAAGCGTGCGCGCTTATAAAAGAGATGAAATCCCGCAGGATGTGCTGGAAAGGGTTCTGAATGCCGCAAGAATTGCTCCAAGCGGAAGCAACAGACAACCGTGGAAGTTCATTTTGATAAAAGATAGAGAAAGGAAAAGACAACTGGCAGAGCTCTGCCACCATCAGTCTTTTATCGCTCAGGCTCCTGTGGTAATAGCCGGTTGCGGTAGAAACATCCATTACAATAGAGGCGGCTGGATGGGTGATTGCAGTGTTATTGTTGATGTGGCAATTGCCTTTGACCATCTGACTCTTGCTGCAAGGGCACAAGGGCTTGGAACATGCTGGATTGGTTCGTTTGACAATGAAGGGATAAAAAAATACTTAGGCATCCCTGATGATTACAATGTAGTGGCTTTAACTCCTGTTGGTTATCCTGAAGATGATTCTGCTTTCTGTGAAACTCAGGACAGGTTGCCACTGCAGGAGATTGTGTTTTATGAACAATGGGGTAAAAAATGAAAACTAACATCATTCACTTCATCACCCATGACACTGGAAGATATCTTGAATGCTATGGCGCTGATGTAAAAACTCCGAGCATAAATGGGCTTGCTGAAAAATCAACAGTTTTTACAAATTACTTCTGCTGCGCGCCTCAGTGCAGTCCAAGCAGGGCAGGCATGTTTTCAGGACTTGTTCCCCATAGAAATGGAATGATAGGACTTGCCCACAGAGGATTTAAACTGAAAAAAGATATTGAATATCTCCCCCGCATTCTTGCGAAAAATGGATACAGAACAATTCTTTTTGGAATACAGCACGAAGCACGGCATGGAAATCAGAATGAGCTTGGATACCAGGAATTTTCCCCGGCTGAAACAAGATCCTGCGCTGATATTGGACAAATGGTAGTTGAATTCCTTGAACAAAAACAGAATGAACCATTTTTTATTTCTGCTGGCGTTTTCGAAACCCATCAGAGATATCCAATTGTTGAAAATCCTGATAAAAACATTCGTGTCCCTGAGTTTCTTCCTGACAGCATTGAAGCGAAAAAAGACATTGCAGGACTTAATATCCTTGTCCAGAGGGTGGACCAAACCATTGGAAAAATTGTCTCTGCGCTTGAAAATACAAAAAGAATTGATAACACACTTTTTATTTTCACCACTGACCATGGCATAGCAATGCCTGGAGCAAAGGCAACGCTTTTTGACCCCGGAATAGAAATTTTTTTGTTAATGAGAGGACCTGGTATCCCTGAAGGGAAAAGATGCGAGTGCCTTTCTTCCAATATAGACCTTATGCCAACAATCCTTGATTATTGTGGGGTAGAGATACCAGACGGACTTGATGGGAAAAGCTTGATGCCTGCAATAATGGACGAAAAACAAACAATCCATCAGTACATCTACCCTGAACTTACATTTCATGCAGGATATGACCCGATGAGGGCTGTCAGAACACAAAAGTTCAAGTACATCAGATGTTTTGAGACAAGACCATTTTACTACCCTGTGAATGTTGACAACTCCTTTTCTAAGGAACTATTCAAAAAGATGGGATATTTTGACAGATTAAGGCCCTTTGAGTTTTTATTTGACCTTGAAAAAGACAATCTGGAAAGGAATAATCTCATCAATGACCCTGCTTACAGGGATATCGCAGACCAGTTTAGAACCAATCTCATCGAGTGGATGAAGAAAACAGATGATCCACTTCTTTATGGCCCTGTAAATGCGCCAGAAGGATGCAGGCTTTCTGTTCCATGGGGATATAATCCTGAAGATGTCTGGGAAAATCTTTACAGATAAAGTCAGGAACTGATTTTTTCGCAAACTTCTCCCATTCTTTCAAGATAATAAGTGTAGTTTTCAAAGGAAACATCAGGCGGGATACTGTGGTCTGGGTATGGAATAAATCCGCCTTCTTCCATAAGAG
>JAMWBX010000154.1 GCA_023818725.1 Candidatus Omnitrophota bacterium | reverse complement strand
GACCATGCGTGTGATTTACGCCGCCCCAGAGGCTGCGACGCGAGAATTGCTTGTGCGCGCCGTGGTAGACCCAGAGTTTGCGTCGATGTTGCTTGCGCGCGCCACGCCTGACACATTGCGCCGCGCGGCAAACTACGTGGAGAAACGCTTGGCGCAGCGACTGTTTTGTGTGTTGATAAAACAGGGACTCTTACAACAAACCGCATGGAAGTTAATGGATTGTACGCCAATGGCAGGCTTATTATTTTTGATAGGAACCTTCAGCATCTTCCAGAATCTTTTCATCATCTGCTTGAATTTGGGGTTCTTGCAAGCCTTGCTAAGCCATTTGATCCAATGGAAAAAGCTTTTCGCTTATTTTATGAGCAACATCTTTCCGGAACAGAACATATACACGATGACTGGATTCTTGTTCACGAATACCCTCTTTCTGAGGACCTTGTGGCAATGTCAAATGTGTGGAAATCTCCTCACAGCCAAGACTATATTATTGCTGTGAAAGGCTCACCTGAGGCAATTATGGAGCTATGTCATTTGAATGAAACAGAGATACACCATCTTAACAAGGTCATAGCGAAAATGGCTGACGAAGGTTTAAGAGTAATTGGGGTTGCCTCTGCAGAATTTAAAGGTGGCAAAGACCTTCCCGACCAGCAACACGACTTCAATTTTGTTTTTGCTGGTTTTATCGGATTAATAGATCCATTGCGAGAAGAAATTGGTTTTTCTGTAAAACTTTGCCGTAGCGCCGGGATAAGAGTATTAATGATTACAGGCGACTATTCTGAAACAGCGAAAAGTATCGCAAAGAAAATTGGCCTTGTTCCGTATGATAAAGTTATTACCGGTCAACAGATTTCGGAACTTGATGATATTGAACTATCGGAAATTATCAAAGATGTTAATGTCTTTGCCAGGATAATGCCTGATCAAAAACTAAGAATTGTTAATATCCTTAAAAGGATGGGCGAGATTGTTGCGATGACAGGAGATGGAGTTAATGATGCGCCCGCTTTAAAGGCAGCCAATATTGGCATCGCAATGGGAGAAAGAGGAACAGATGTTGCAAGGGAGTCTGCAGATATTGTTCTTTTAGACGATGATTTCTCGTCAATTGTAAGAGGTATAAAAGCTGGCAGATTAATTTTTGATAATCTTAAAAAGGCAGTTTCTTATATTATTTCGGTGCATATTCCTATCATCGGCATGACTATTTTTCCTGTTTTTATGAGACTGCCCCTTGTACTTGGACCTGTTCACATCGTATTTCTTGAGATGATTATTGATCCAGTTTGTTCCATTGTTTTTGAAGGGGAACCGCCAGAAAAGGACTTGATGCATCGTCCTCCGAGGAAGATAACAGAACATTTGCTGGATAGAGGAACTTTTTTTCTGAGTTTCCTTCAAGGGGTTGTTGTCTTTTTTGTGGTCAGTATAGTTTTTCTGTATGCTCTTGCCAGCGGGCACGATGAAGCAAGGTCCAGAGCGATTACTTACATAACCCTGATTATTGCCAATATATGCCTGATATTCACAAATCGTTCGAAAACAAGATTTGCTTTTTCAAAAGTAAATTTCGAAAACAGGGCATTGATCTTTGTGATAATTGGGACTCTTGGTGTACTTGTGTTAATTAACTCCACGGCTTTTTTCAGAACTCTTTTTAATTTTGCTCCTGTTGACCTGCAGGACGTTTTAATATGTCTTATGTCAGGGATTGCCAGTATACTGTGGTTTGAAGGCCTGAAGTTTTTCAACCTCAGAAAAAAAATTAAAACAGTCCGCCAAGCTGTTCAATGATTTTCTGTGCTTTTTTCACGGGAACCGATTGAACATTACACTTTTCATTCAAGCAAGTAACTGCGATTGCACCTGCTGCATCACCTGTTGCCATACATGTTGCCATCACTCTTATTGCTCCCATCGCTTTGTGATCAGCAGAAATGCATCTTCCCGCCACAAGAAGATTTTTTGCTCTTTCGGGTATTAAACACCTGGCTGGAATGCTGAACCAGTCATTATCAGGCGGGTACAGTTTGTCTTTTGAGGGCAGATAGTCTCTGTATTTATCGAGCATAACACAATATTCAGATGTCTGACATTCTTTATAGCAAAGATGGGTATTGATCGTTCTTCCAAAAGGGCAGTGTATATCAATCCAGTATGTGCATTTTGCCACGCTGTCATCGGTTTTTCTTCCTTCAATGACATCCTGTTCTGTCAACGTATACAATCCTTTTATCTGTCTTGTTTCTCTTACCCCGGCATTGATATTAAAGGCAGAGATATAAGAGTTTTCAAAACCAGGTACATTTTCCTTGAAAAATTTATAGATTTTGAATGTCTCTTTTCGGAGAAATATTTCGGCGTTTGTTAGTTCTATTGCATTTGTTGCGTCGCCAGCATATCTTGTCATATTGAAGCTTCTTTCTCCTTTTCTTATTGTGCTTCCTTTTCCGCCGAGGCCTTCATTGAATATTTTCAGTTCGCCACTGCTTCTCAATTTTGAAAGTTTTACTCTTGCTTCATTGACTGTTTGTTCTGTTAGTTTTTCTTCATCAATACCAGCAATTTTAAATATGCATCCCATTGATTCTGTCTTGCCATCTTGGGGTCTGCCTTTTGTGTATTCGAATCCAGCAAAGCAGGATAAATCTGCATCACCTGTTGCATCAATGAAAAATTTCCCTTCTATATTCATCGTTCCACTTTTGTTAACCACTTCTATAGAATCGATACTACCCGAGTTAACTTTTGCTTTTGAAAAATATGAGTGATAAAGGAATTTTACACCTGCATCACATAGTAGCTGTTCAGCGGCATACTTCAGTATTTCTGAATCGAAGGAAATACCGTATTTTCTGAATGCGACCTCCCATCTTTCACAACCACCGAGTTCTGCCATTTTTTCAACAAGAACCTTTAAGAACCCTGCAACCGCTGGTTCTTTTTCATTAAGGTAATGGCCAAGTATCGAGCCTATTATGCCTGTGGTTGCCATGCCGCCACAAAAACCGTATCTTTCGATCAAGAGAGTTTCAGCGCCTGATCTTGCAGCCGCCCATGCAGCAGCCATTCCTGCAGGTCCACCACCTACAACCACTATGTCCGATTTCATAATGGCTCCTTTCTTAAACGAATTTTTGAATTTATGGTATCATAAAGTATCACGATTTCAAATCATTGGATGTGATATAATTAAAAACATTCGAATGAATGTCACAAGATGTGGTCTTTAGCAAATTCAACAGTTTTGAAGGAAAGAATAAAAATCAATGTTCTGGCTGGGACCTTCGCTAGTGTCTGTGCAGGGTTTTCTATAACGGGCAATTTTTATTGATCGGGAAAAGCCATAGCGTATTGTTTCAATGCACAGGAGAAACAGATGAAAGAAAAGGAAAAGTTGAAAACTGCTCTGCAAAGACTTGAAAAGATTGTTGAGGATCTCAACAAAAAAGACATAGACATTGAACAGGGATTGGAAAGATTTCGCGAGGGCGTGGAACTGATTAAGTTTTGCAGAAGTCAGCTTCAAAAGGCAGAGAATGAATTCATACAACTCAAACAGGAACTTGAGAAGGACTACCAGCAAAGCGAACCAGAACCCGAAGAAGAAGGCTGTTGAAAAAATACATCAGGGTTTCAGGGTTTCTGATTTACCCGCAGATGAAAGACCAAGGGAGAGGCTTTTGAACCTTGGCCCTGATGTCCTTTCTTCATCAGAGCTTCTTGCTATTGTCATATCCAGCGGTGTCTCCGGGATACCCACCACACAGATTGCTCAGACCCTGATTTCAAAATTCGGTTCTCTTGCAAGAATTGCTGAAGCTTCTTCTGAAGAGATAAAGGGTTTGGTTAAAGGAATTGGTCCTGCAAAGATTGCAAGACTTAAAGCATGTTTTGAAATAGCAAGGCGCATTGAAAACGAGAAAAAGGAGAAGTCTTTTTCTGAAAAAGACAGAAAAATAACCAATCCTGAATTTGCCTATGCAATGATCAGGAAAAAGATTACGGACTATAAAAAAGAGCGTTTTTTTGTCATTTCTTTGAATTCGCATAACAGGATCGTAGCAATAGACGAAATATCCATCGGTACTCTTGAAGCAAGTCTTGTTCATCCAAGAGAGGCGTTTAATCTAGCAATACTTCGCAACGCTGCAAAGG
>JAMWBX010000153.1 GCA_023818725.1 Candidatus Omnitrophota bacterium | reverse complement strand
CGTCAGATACATCAGGTCTAGCCCCCTGCTGCATGACGGATAAATATCACTGCCTTTTTTCAGAATAATTATTGCTTCTCCTTTTTTTAAATCAACAGACATCTTCTGGTAAACATAATCAGTGTTGTGGTATGCCCAGGCTCTTTGTATCTGCCATTTTCTATCCATAGGAAAATACTTGAAGCCGTCTTTGTGACCGAATTCGCAGTTAAAAACTGTTTTCTTATTCTGGGTAATTTCGATGCTGAAAAGGCTATTGAAGTTGTATGCGGATTCATACCTTACCCACAGATTATACCTTCCTGCTTCTTCAACAATAATCTTTTTTGTCGCGATTGCCTGGCTGCTTTTTTCATCATCTTTTATCCTGTCACCGCTCCAGGTGGCAGGTCGGGCTGGAAAATATCCCTCAAATCCTCTGATAACCTTCCATCCTGATATAAGATGAAAATCCTCTGCCTCAATGCATATTTCTGCTGCAAAACATACCTGAACAAAAAATAGAACCAGCGCCATAATTTTCATTTCACTCTCCTATTTCAAAAAATCTTTTTTCACAATTTCCTCCGGAAGAAACAATTTCTCTGCCGATGGAGCAAGATACGGCACAACATACAGACAATTAACCTCTATGCCTTTTTTTAACATCGTAAGAATTTCTTCATCTGAAAAAGGATCCTTCACCTTCCAGGGATTTTTTCCTTCTGGAACATTCCATCTTGCTGAACCAGGGATTGTAACATCCTTTGCCGTGTCCTGTAATGTTAGATACGCTGCAACAAGGTCAATCATCCGAGTATGCCTCATCCTGTATATGTGCTTGATTAAATCTTCGAAATATTTTTGTTTCTCATCAGCCTTTGCCTGAGTGTATCTTAAATATCTTTCAGAATATCCAGTGTACAAAATCATATCATAAATCCTTCTCTTTATTGCAGGGTCGTCTGTCATTCCCGGCGCCTGACCAAGACATCTATACATCCTTCCTATGAGATCCTGGCTGAAAAAAGATCGAATTTCATTACTGTCAATCCTGTATATCAACCTGTGAAATTTTTCCATAGGTTGTTTTGCGCTGCCAAAACATTTCTCAAGAAAGTCGTTAAATAGAGCTTCTATCCTTTTTGTCTCGTTCACATCCCACAAAAATCGAGAAAGCAGATAATTATCGAAGTCCTGCAGGACCCCAGCTATCTTCACTCCATCCACTGATAATGCGTATTTTTTTTCATAAAAGGAAGGTTTTCTGTCAGATATGTAATGTCCGATACTCTGGGTCTGCCAGGAAGTGCGCGGTCGCAGAGATATGTGCAGAAGGCATCGCTGATGCCGATAATTGCGGACTTCTGTTTCCATCCATCAATCAATTCATCAAGGGTATGCCCTCCTTTCCTCTGGTGAGTGGCGATATTCACAATCGCATTTGGCTCAACCCTAATAGAAGGAAATGGAAATTCTTCTATTGTGCCCACAATAATACCTGTATCGCTGTTTCCAGTAGAAACTTTAAAACTTGCGCCTGCGATTTTATAAAGATATTCAACAAATTTCACGACATTTTCCTCTGTTCTTTCTGAAGCATTTTCACTGATAAAAACATCAAACAAAGCTCTTTTTTCTTTCGCAAGCGTAACATCCTTCTTAGCAAAGGCAGAAAGTACAGTTAGCAATATTACAAAACACAGCAAAATAGTTTTTTTCATTTTCAGCTTAATTATGCTTGTATGCTAAAAAACTTTCCGATTCTTCATCTATAGCCACAGCAAATTATAATATTGCCAAAACACGGCATGGTACCTGTGTTGCCCCTGGTATTTTCAGCGGAAAGACACAAATTTTGACCTTTGATTTGTTTATCATTTCAAGATTCGCAGGATTGCAAACCGTCAATATTCGATTTTTGAAAAATTCGACAAAGATTCCTCTTGGCTCTTTATGGTTTTCGTAAACATCAGAAACAAAAAGATGTATCTTTTTTGAAACAAACCACTGGATTGCATCTTTTCCAAAGAAGTAGATTTCATTATTATTTTTTTTCTCAAGCGCGTTCCAGCCGGAATCAACAATTACCGCAGGAGTGTCAATCTTAACATCGCAGGTTTCAAGTTCATTCACATGGATTTCCCTGTCCCTGCCCTGACGATTCAGACGAAGTAAGCTAGCGTCTACCATAAAAAGCTTTTCCGCGGGATAATTTGAAGTGTCAAACCCATCATCAAATTCCCTGATATGACCTGGAAAATCGATATAAGTTCCATCCATCGAAGATATATGGAAATTATGGACATATGCGTGGTATTGCTTGCTCTTTAGAAAAATATTCACAGTGTATGTGGTAAAATCGCCTGGCACCGGTTTTGTAAGGTCTATTATGTTCATTTTTTACATTGTTTCAAGCAAATGCCAGAATGCGTTTGCAGCCATGTTAAAATTTTCCTTGCCGGAACCGATTTCAGGTTTTATGCAGAAAAAACCGGAAAAACACCAGCATCTCAAGATAGAAATGAGCTCTTTTATTTCGGCATTGCCATATCCAGGAAGCTGCGGCTCGCCGGAAAATAAAGCGTCATTAACATAGAAAACAAACCCCATTCTTCTGATATGGGGCGATATCCCTAAAAACGGTTTTTCACCAACAAGTGCAAAATTTGCGGGATTGAAGGCAAGTTTGAAAAAAGGCGAATTTACTGCGTCAATAATCTCCCCGCATTCTGAAGACCTCGCGCAAAACGTACCTGGCTCATTTTCAACAACAACAGTAATTCTGTTTTTACCGGCAATATCTGCCATTGATTTGAATAATGAAATCAACTTTTCCCTGTGGATTGCCCTGTCCTGTTGTAAAACATAAAACGAAGAAACTACAACATATTTTGTGTCAAAGATTTGCGCAAAATCAAGATATCTTTTGAATTCTTTAATAATATCTTCTTGCAAAATTTCAGAGATTGGATCCCTGTTTATATCAGACCTTATGCCAGAAATAGAAAATTTATTGTTTCTCAGAGTTTGCTTCAATATATCAATTTCAGAAGGCGATAGTTCAACAATTTTTTTCCCCCATACGGTATCAAGCTCAATACTCTTAATCCCCTGGCCCTGAAGTATTTTCATCATTTCTTCTGGTTCCTGCGCAACTTTGCTGCCAGCCGCAGAAAGAGTAAAGTCCTCTTTTTTTAATCTCGCCTCCTTAATCTTGCCTCGCTGCATTACACAATCAGCGCAATTCGGGTTCTCACATAAAAAGGCGGCAGGATTGTTTTTCAGCTCTTGCAGACAGATTTTTATCATCTTTCTTGCATCAATGAGTCGCGCCATTGCATTGCCGATTTTTTCCATTTTCATTATTTTTTTCTCAAGAAAAATTCTGTCCATTCCGATAGAATTTCTGTGTGGGCCCGGAAACCTTTTCAAGACAATCGTCTTTTCAACACCTTTTTCATCAACATATCTGAACTCTTTCTCTGAAAGATATGGCAAATCTGCGTAATCCTCAGCTGTATGCAGCACTGTGTTTCTGTCCTGGTCAACTCCCAGCAAAAGAATATGTCCACCGAGATCAACAAGCTTTCCAAACGGAGTTCCTTTGCCGCAGGCAGTGGGCATCTTATCGTGGTCCCTTGTTAGATATGCTGCCTTTGCTCCCATCGCTGAAACAGAATGTACAGGATGGACGCTTCTAAAAACGCCTGGCATTGAACTGAAAACCTTTGCGATTGTTGCGTTTCCAAGAGGATAAGGCATCATAACAGTCCCTTTTTTGCCCACTGTTTCAATAAGCGCCTTTATCACTGCCATAGGTCCGCCATCAACCTTTCCTAAACTGCTCAACGAACTGTGAACCAGAACTATGCTTTTTTTCTTGAGACCAAGTTTTTTCAGTCCCTTCTTTATATCATCCTTTGTAATCGCATTTTTCATTTTTCATCCTTTTTTAATGTCATTCGGCCATCGAACGGATAAAATTTTTTGCCATAAGGAAAAGTTTTATGCAGAAGAGCAAAATGGATTCAAAATATGAAGTTTTTTGCTTCAATATAATCATAAATAAATTCTACTATAAAAAAGGGACAGAGCAAATAAACTGATTCTGGACCAATATCTCTGAAGGAACTAATACAGAATTTTCTCTGTAAGAGGGTAAGAGCCGCCTCGCGGATTTGAACCGCGGACCTGAGCATTACAAGTGCCCTGCTCTACCACTGAGCT
>JAMWBX010000152.1 GCA_023818725.1 Candidatus Omnitrophota bacterium | reverse complement strand
TTGCCCAGGCTGTACGAGACATGGCTATTGAGTCAGCTACAGGGGATCCAAGATTTCTACCAGTAAGCTTAAAAGAATTGAAAGAGATTGAGATTGAAATTTCTGTTTTAACTGTTCCTGTAAGGGTTTCAAGCCCTGACGAGATTGTTCTTGGTCGAGATGGAGTGATAGTAAAGAAAGGCTTCAGGCAGGGCGTGTTTTTGCCGCAGGTTGCCGATGAAACCGGTTGGACAAAGGAGCAGTTTCTCTCTGCTTTATGCGCGCACAAGGCAGGTCTTGATCCGGACGCGTGGAAAAACCCTGACACAGAGCTTTATATTTTTCAGGCAGAGGTGTTTTCGGAGCATCAATTGTGAGTTTGCATTTTCTGCTAAATCTTTTCATAAGCGGCATTATCCTTGGAAGTTCAGTATGCGCAATTTCCTGCGGCTGGGTTTTTTTCCCTGTTTTGTTTGAAAAACAACAGAACAGAAAAAGGGCTCTTTTGAAGTTTATAATGTTTCATTCAGGCAAGATTTTTTCATATACAATCATCGGTGGGCTGGCAGGGTTTTCTTCAGGTTTCATTCCTTTTTTTAAAACCAGCAGGATTTCGCTATTATCTGGAGCCATTTTTTTTCTTATAATTGGATTGTTAAATCTTTTTATGCCCGAGCAACACAGGATGAAAATAAAAGGTCTGTCAGCGTGTTTTTCAGGGGTTCTGGTCGCATTTATTCCTTGCGCCGCATTTGTCGGAGTTCTTGTGTATCTTGCTTATGTTGCAACAGATTTTCTCAAGGGTGCCATTGCGGGTTTTGTTTTTGGACTTGGCAATGCCATCAATCCTTTTATTTTAATCGCAATTCTTGCGCCTTCGTTTTCAATTCAGGTTGAAAAAATTATCACAAACAAAAATATTTACAGAATTGGAAGCGCTTGTGTTTTTTTATTCTGGTCCATAACCCTTTTCTGGAGGACGTTTCAATGAAGGAAAAGATTCTGATTCATGTGTGTTGCGGGATTTGCGCGATTAAAACGATTGAGTTTCTTCGAGCAGAATACCAGATTGTCGGCTACTGGTATAATCCCAACATTCAACCATATGCTGAATACAGGATGCGGGTTCAAACAGCGGGATATGTTTTTCAAAGGTCGGGCGAAAAGATTGAATGGAATCTCAATTATGATGTAATTGACTGGCTTAACCTTACTCTATCGGTTGCGAAAGATAAAGCTCGCAGATGCGCGATTTGTTATGAGATGCGACTTGAAGCTGCGGCGCAATTTGCAAGAAATGCAGGCATAAAAATTTTTACAACAACTATGTTTTCCAGCATTCATCAGGATATTGAGACAATAAAGAAAAAAGGTGTTTCGATTGCAAAAAAGCACAATCTTCAGTTTCTGCCTCTTGATTTGCGGCAATACCAGCAGGAGACAAAAAATATTGCGCTAAAGTGGCATCTTTACAGACAGCGATACTGTGGTTGTCTTTTCAGCGAACTCGAAAGGGAAAATATTAAATGAAAACTTTAAAACATGGTGATATTGTTTGCCTGATGTCGGAAGAAGGGAAAAAATGGTTTGTTAAACTTGAAGATAAAAAGTTCAGCACTCATAAAGGAGTTGTTGACCTGAAAGAAATTATTGGCAATCCTCCTGGCAAGTTTATTCTGACAAATACGAAACAGCGACTTTATTATTTTATTCCGTCAATTGAAGAACTAATACTTGGCTATGTAAAAAGAAGCACGCAGATTATTTATCCAAAAGACGCAGGATACCTGATCTTGAAGCTTGGCATAAAAGAAAAAATGAAAATACTTGAGGTTGGAACTGGCTCAGGCGCGATGACCCTGTTGATTGCTTTTTATGTTGGTAGTTGCGGAAAGGTTTACACATACGAAGAAAGGAAGGATTTTTCTAAAAGAGCTGAGAATTTATTAAAGGAATTCGGACTTGAGGAAAGAGTGCATTTTTGTTGTAAGAATATTGAATCAGGCATTGAACAACAGGATTTTGATGCTGCGATTATTGATGTTAAAGAACCTGAAAGATATCTTGAAACTATCATCAATTCTTTAAGTTATGGCGCTCTGTTCGGCATTGTTGTTCCAACAACAAATCAGGTTTCAGCTGTAATTCAGGCTTGTGAAAATTTTCCGGTTTTCAATCTTGAAATATGCGAAATTCTTTTTAGAAAATACAAGGTCAATCCTGAAAGATTGAGGCCATTCGATGTGATGGTAGGTCACACTGCGTATCTCATCACAGGAAGGAAAATAATCACCCGAAATATGGTAAAATAGTTTCAATAGCATAGAGGGGGAAAACAATGAAAAAATATTTAGCTTTCATTGCTTTGTTTTTCTGTATGAATGTTTATGCCATCACATTTGATTATGTTGCTGATTGGGCTTCAGAAATTGACTATGAGCACCTCTGTACCGCAGATTTCAACAGAGATGGGAAAACCGACATTGCCATTGCGGGAAGCAATGCGATAGAAATTTATTCCGGCACAGGCCAGACCCCTTATTTTGTAAAAGCGGCAACTATTGAACTTTCAGGTTATTTTACATTTATTATCTCTGACGATTTCAATAGAGACGGAAAACCTGATATTGCTGTCTCAAGCTACAATTTTCCTGAAAAATTTTATGTTTTGCTCGGGGACGGAAATTTTTCTTTCCAGGTATCCTTTGAAGGTGCGCTTTCTTATCCGAGAGGGCTTGTTTCTGGCGATTTCAACAGAGATGGCAAACCGGATATTGCCGCTATTTCATATAATTTCTATTTCAACTGTTATCTTGGAAATGGAGATGGCACATTCAATCTTGCTTCTTCCAATGCTACAAGTTATGTTTCTCTTTATATAACCGCGGCGGATTTTGACAACGATGGTATTCTGGATATTGCAGCGACAGGTTATTACGATTCAGTTGTTCACATTTATCGCGGGAAAGGTGATGGCACATTTCATTCGCCGTTGAATATAACAGTTTATTCTCCATGGTACATTGCAAAAGGAGATTTTAACAGGGATGGAAAACCTGACCTTGCTGTGGCGTCAAGAAGCGGACCTGGTATGGTTGCTGTTCTCATTGGAAACGGCGATTGCACCTTCAAGACGCCTGTTTACTATAATACGGGCGGAGAACCATGGGCAATAGAAGTTTCTGATTTTGATGGAGACGGAATAGAAGATATGGCTGTGGTCAACAGTTATGCGCAAACCCTTACAGTTTTGAAAGGAAAAGATAATGGCGCATTTCAACTTGATTTCACTTTTGTTGCCCAGTCTTTGCGCGCCGTGGTTTCAGGCAAGTTTACTGAAGATGGGAAAAAAGACCTGGCTCTTTTGTGCAACGCGGCAGGAATAATTTTTGAAAATTCGACTGATTTCGGGGAGACCGGTGTATTTTCAAATCCTGTTTATTACCCGACAGGTCAAGGCCCTATGAATGTTATTACCGCAGATTTTAACAACGATGCAATTTTAGATTTAGCTGTTGCCAATTATGGTTCAGGCGATGTCTCTGTTTTGATAGGAAGATCTGATGGAAGTTTTTTCCCTGCGGTGAATTATTATTTTGATTCTCCGTTCTTTTTTGAATTTATGCCTTATGGCCTTGTTGCTTCTGACTTTAATAAAGATGGAAATATGGATATTGCTGTGAGCAATGGTGACGGCTATGCTTATGCGATTATGACTAATAATGGAGACGCGACTTTTGAAGTAAACATATTTCCTACATATTACGGAAGTCCATTTTATTCAATTAATTCCGGTGATTTCAACCGAGATGGCAATGCAGATATTATAATATCCTGTGCCAGTGGTCCTTCCGGCGGGTTAATTGTTCATTTTGGTAAAGGAGACGGCACATTCGATCCATTAACTTTTTATTCACTTTCAGGCGCTCTTAGAACAGCAATAGCGGATTTTAACAAAGATGGAGTCAGCGATATTGCTGTTTCCTCTGCGCATAACAATGGTGTGTTTTTGTTTACTGGAAATGAAAATGGTTATTTTTCAAATTCTGGCGTGATATCGTCAGGCAACAATTCAGTGATGCCGATTTTTTCAGATTTTAACTCTGATGGCAATCCTGATATCGCTGTTACAGATTTAGATAATCAGGATGTTTCATTCTGGCTCGGAAACGGGCAAAATCTTTTTAATCTGGCATACAGATATTATTTTAGTGATAATTCAAATCCATTTGGTA
>JAMWBX010000151.1 GCA_023818725.1 Candidatus Omnitrophota bacterium | reverse complement strand
CTGCGCCGCATCTGCCGGGGGAATATCGCTAATGTCAATCCATTCAGCGCCGTTTTCTTTCCTGAACCAGGTAATCTGCCTTCTCGCATAATTTCGAGTTTTCCTTTTTATTATCTCCACAGTTTCCTTCCAGTTTTTTCTTCCCTGGTGAAAATCGCACAGTTCTATATAACCAATGGGCGCTTTTTCTTTAAGATGGCCGCTTAAGCCAGATTCAATAATTTCTTTTACCTCTTCAACCCATCCTGATTCAAGCATTTTCTCTGTCCTTAAATCAAGGATATTGTAAAGTTTTCCTCTATCCATATTCAAAATCCAGTACACGACTTTTGCATCTTTGATGAAACTGGCTGGCTGCGCTTTTTTCTGCCACTGACTCATAGGAATACCTGAAACGAGCCATACTTCAAGAGCCCTGGTAATTCTTACCCTATCGTTCGGGTGGATTTTTGACGCGCAGGCAGGGTCAATCTCCTTCAATTTTTCATAGAGTTTTTCTGTTTCCTGATCGCAAAATTTTTTTCTTATCTCCTTCTGCATATTCTTTTTTTCTTCAGGAAAATCAAAAATCCCTTTCAAGAGCGCCCTGATGTAAAGACCGCTTCCTCCCACAAGTATTACCGCCTTTTTTCTTTTCCAGATTTGCGGCACAAGTTTTTCCAGAATTTCTCTGAAATCAAAGACAGTAAAGCTTTCTTTTAAAGAAAGGAAACTGTAAAGATGGTGAGGAACAATTTTTAATGCTTCTTCTGAAGGTTTTGCAGTGCCCTTGCTTATTTCGATGTAAAACTGACGGGAGTCGGCGTTGATTATTTCTGATGGTATTAACTTTGCAAGCTCAACAGCGATAGACGACTTTCCTGTTCCTGTTGGACCAGAAAGAATTATGAAGAGATTTTCCGGCAATTCCTCATCAGCTTTTCTCATTTTCCAGAAGTTCCCTGCCATATTCAAAGCCAGCAATGGCAACAGGGTCATCGCTTCTTATGGTTCTGCTTTTCAATCTGTCTTGATTGTAAAAATCCCTTTCTTTCATAAGCTTTAGAAATCTTTCTTTGAAATCATCAAAGTTACAGCCGTAAATGTGGTAAGAATCAGTGATATCAACATACGGACCAACCAGTATTTCATTGCCTGTCCTTTTTGAAATCTCGTCTGCTATGTATTTTTGCAGTTCTGTCAGGCCAAAAAGGTTCATATATGCCGCGCGGTAGGCGTCTCTTGAGCGCCAGTGAGTGTTCATCCTTAGATATGTTTTTCCATTTTCGACAAACAGCCTGCACCATATTCTTTGAAGGCAGGGCGGGTCGTCTGTTTTCGGATCGTAAGAAGGAATCCAGGTTATTGCCTGGGCTCTGCGGGAATAAAAGGTTTTTGAAAGTTTTTCAATGATATATTCAATCTGATTCACATCTTTTCCTGTTTCAGCAGGATAACTGAAAAGTCGCTGGTGATAGGTGTAAGTCCATTTTCCTTCTTCGGGTTTTATCCAGTGATCATGCACTCCAGAAACAACCTCCTGCCTGTATTTTTCAAGGTCTTCAATTCCTCCAGGAAACCCGAGATGAATTCTTGGTTCTGAAAAAGGCTCATTTACAATCATCACCATTGTAGCATCTCTGCTTTGCGGATCCAATGGTAAATCATATTCTGTTGAGGCCATACCACCTTTCTCCCACAGCAGCATCACACTTTTTTCCCATACCTCTGCGATTGTTTTCCCTTCAACAACAAGAACATTTGCGATCATAGCGGCCTCCAAAAATTCTGTTAAGATTACTTATTTGCTATTTTTTCAATAGCAACTACCAGCCTGTAAAATAGAATCAAAAATGCGATTGAAAAGCCAAGATATATTAAACCTGTAATCCATGCCATAACCATATTGCCTCCTTTTTTAATGGCGGGAAAAATTTTTTTGCGCCACTATTTTACCACAAATTTTTACCGGATATTGGCAAAAACTAAAAAATGCAGGAAAATAAAATAAGGAGAGATGGCTGAGTGGACTAAAGCGTCCGCCTCGAAAGCGGATGTGCCCTCACGGGCACCGCAGGCTGAAATACAGTGTATTTCTGGATTTCAGGGGAGCGAAGTTAAGACAATGCGAGCGAGCGCAGCATTGTCAGCGGGTGGCCGACCCGAGCCGCAGTGGGAGGCGAGGGCGCCGAATCCTGCTCTCAGGTTGCGGAAGCGACCGAACCTGCTTTTGCTTCTTTTGGTTTAGTATAATATAAGTTGCCACATTACCACGGAGAGATGGCTGAGTGGACTAAAGCGTCCGCCTCGAAAGCGGATGTGCCCTCACGGGCACCGCAGGTTCGAATCCTGCTCTCTCCGCCAGTTTTCAATTTCAGCCTTTTTGAGTGTTGTTGCCCCGCTCTTAGTTTCATCTCCGCCCGCTTCGCAGGCGAGCTGATAATTTTAGAAAAAAAAGGTGAATGCCCTTGTTCCAGGCCTCCCGTGTGCGGGCATTTGGAATTAAAATCCCTAAAAATGTCTTTACATTATAAAAATAATTTTGTATCATAAGTATAAATAAGGATTACGCTATGGATACATTCTATTATTTTGATACTACTATTTCAAAAAAGATTTCGCCAATAGGCAAAAATATAAAGAAATTAAGAAAACAAAAGGGCTTATCACAAGACCAGCTTTCTAAATTGGCTGATATTTCCTATAACACGGTAATAAAATTGGAATCAGGCGGCATCGCCAATCTCTCAATTAATACACTTCAAAGATTAGCCAAATCTCTTGATTTTTCCGTTGATAAGCTATTAAAGTGATTTAACTATGACTAAAGAACAAAAATTTTACAAAGCATTACAGGATGTATTCATCGGCGCCAAGATTGAAGGTGAAGGCGGTTTTGTTAATTTGATGAGGATAAAATCAAATTACTACCGCAAGATCGAAGAACTCCTAAAAGCCGATGTGGAAAAAGCATTAGAAAAATATCCGACATTCAGGGATGAACTTTTTGACAAACTCTACTCTTTTTTCAGCCGTTATTTTACTGAAAGCGGCTCAATTTATTTCAACTCAACGCCATTTCATAACAATATCTACGAAAAGGTTTATACTGATGAAAAGGATGTCATTCTCTTTTGGAAAACGCAGATGCTCTATTATGTCAAAACCGACCGGATTTTCAGAAGTTTGCCGGTTGAGTTTGATGGGTTGAAGTTTTTCTTTGATGCTTCCAAAATAGAAAATAAAAAAGCCAACGAAAAACGCTCGCTAATTTTTGAACTCAAAAGTCAAAACTCAAAAGTCAAAAGCGAAGACGGAAGTATTGTTTTTGATGTCTATTATTCGGAACAAGGGCGAGTAACTAAAATAGATGAGATTTTAAAAACCTTAAAGAAAAACGGAATTTCTATTACCGAAGAACAATTAGAGCGCGCCTTTAGAATTTTTGAAAAGCAAAGCGAGGTTGATTTCTTCATCAACAAAAACGCCAAAGCATTTTTACAGGAACAATTTAAACTCTGGAGTTATCAGTATTTCTGGGATGGAGCAAAAGAATGGAGTGCGGATAGAGTTAACCAACTGCAAATCTTAAAAGATATTGCCTTCAAGATTATTGATTTTATCTCGCAGTTTGAAGATGAACTGGTGAAAATCTGGAATAAACCAAAGTTTGTTAAAAATTCAAATTATGTGATTACGCTGGATAGAATCTTTGAAAACTCAAAACTCAAAAGTCAAAAGTTATTGAAGACATATTTACTCATAAAAATATAAAAGAACAAATCAAAGAATGGCAGGAATTGGGAATAATAGATGAGAACTCAAAACTCAAAAGTCAAAACTCAAAACTTGAAGATGAACTATTTGAAAATACTTTTGAGGGCAAAAAACTGAAAAAAGAATACGAGCATCTTCCTATTGATACCAAGTATTTCAAGGATTTAGAGCTTGAGATTTTGGCTTTGTTTGATGACCTGGACAAATCTTTAGACGGCTGGTTGATAAAGAGTGAAAACTATCAGGCATTAAACACAATCCTACCAAAATTCAAGGAAAAAGTGCAGACAATCTATATTGATCCTCCGTTTAATCTGGATTCCTCAGACCAGTTTTTATACCGCACAAACTACAAAGATGCCAACTGGGCAACATTGCTTGAAAATAGATTAAGAATTGCCAAAAACTGGCTGAATGAGAAAGGAAGCATTTTTGTAAGATGCGATTACAATGGGAATTGGATTGT
>JAMWBX010000150.1 GCA_023818725.1 Candidatus Omnitrophota bacterium | reverse complement strand
TTGTCAAAGTGAAGACCCATCCATGAGCCAGGAGGAATTGAAGAAAGCGGAATTTTTTTGAAATTAAGATTTGTCGCCTGGCTTAATGTCTGCATGCTGATATTTTTATTTGAAACAGCCATCTCATAAAATTCTTTCAGAAACACCCTTGCCTCTTGCCTATACCATTCCCATGGATTTTCTCCATCAAGAATAATCGTAAGAATGCGCTCCTGATTTCCTGAAAATTCTTCAATTTTTTTTATGAGGTCCTCTGCAGCTTTACTTTCGTCCCATGATTGATAGATAAAACCTAATCTATCCGAAAATACATGGTTTCTGAAAAAGATGAAAAACTTATCTTTCCAGGTATAAAGGGTTGAAGAAATGTCTTTTTCAGGTATATCGACTGCAGCCATAATCTGCTCATCAGCACCAATCCACAAAATATCGTAATTAGAAATTTCATCAAGAACTTGATTGCTTATGGACCCTTCTGCGGGCCATAATCCAGACGGAACAATACCGAAAATCGACTGTGTTGTCTTAATCCCCATTTCGATATGAGCCTTCACATCCTCTGGATAACTGAATCTCACATCAGGGATTCTATAAGATGTAAGGGTTTTCGAGGCTATTGAAATATCGTAAATCAAAGGAAGTATTGGATGATATCCTGGACTGGTGCTTATCTCTATTAAACCTGATTCAACAAGTTTTCTGTACAACAAAATAACATCCGCGAGGACCTTTTTCTCAATGCTGAGCAGTAATTCTTTGTCCTTCCGGCTGAACCCGACACCCTTTTTTTTCAGTTCCTCTATCTCAGGAAAATATTTATCCATCACGGGATGAAAACAAACAAGGTGCATCCATACCACGATATCTGACAATTTTTGATTTGAAATTTCCCCTGAACCAAGTTTACCGAGAAGCGTTTTCAAAATCGCGTTTTTTCCCTTTATTCTATCCGGCAGTTCTGATGAAAAAAGTCTTATCTTTGCAACATCGTTGGATGATTCAGATTCAAGCATATTCTGAAATTCATCATTTATATTTCCATCTACAATATTTTTGATTTGAAGCAGAAGAGATGGAGTGAAATTACAGGTAAGCCGCACTCCTGATTCCTCTATCATTTTTGCCATTGGGTAGTAGTTATAAAGGGTCCTGAATGTGATTATGGAGCTATTGAGCCAGCTTGAACTAGGCATAATATACCATGGTTGGTGAAAATGCCACAGGATGTTAAGGTAGGTCATGGTTTCGCCAGTGCGCTCTGGTATAGCGCAAGATAATTCTGAATAGCCCTGTTCCACGAAAAATCAAGAGAAGTAGCCCTTGTAAAAACTCTTTCCATCAATTCAACATCATTATACATCTCAATGGCTGTCCACATTGCCCTTTCAAGCTCTGATGTCGCAGGAATTGAAAAAACTATGCCCCATCCGGTATCTTTAACAGGATCTATGGGTTTGACAGTGTCAGACAATCCGCCTGTGCTCCTAACAATGGGGATTGTTCCATATTTCAGGCTTATCAGCTGACCAAGCCCGCAGGGCTCAAACCTGCTCGGCATAAGAAAAAAATCACTCCCGGCGTAAATCTGACGGGCTAAGGCGTCGTCAAAACTAATTTTTACGCCTATTTTATCAGGATATTTTTCTGCAAGAGCCTGCATAGCATTTTCATATGATGCATCCCCGGTACCAAGACACACAAACTGAAATTCCTCGTCTCTCATATTTTCAACCGCACCAACAATCAGATCAATCCCTTTTTGCTCTACGAGCCGTCCCACAAATCCAAAAACAGCAATTTTCTCATTGTTGGGAAGAGAAAACTTTTCCTGAAGTGCGGTCTTATTTGCAAGTTTGCCCTTTCTAGTGCGATATTTTCTGGCAATGGACTGATCAAACAGCGGATTCCAGACCATATAATCAATCCCGTTCAGGATGCCTGTAAGATCTTTTTCTCTTGTTTTTAACAAGCCTTCAAGCCTGCAGCCGAATTCTTCAGTTAGAATCTCTTTTGCATAGGTCGGACTGACAGTATTGATCTTTTCTGAATGTATGATACCAGCTTTCATTATATTGATATCTCCATAGAATTCAAGCTGGTCCATTGTAAAAAATTCATTCCCAAGCCCCAAAAACTCAAACTGGCTGGCAGGAAATATCCCCTGATAGGCAAGATTATGAATTGTAAAAACAGTGGCGGCAGACATTTCGTTATAGAAAAGTTTTCTGTAAAGCGGAACAAGCGCTGTCTGCCAGTCATTGCAATGAAAAATATCAACAGATATGTTTGCTTTCTTGCAGCATTCAAGAACTGCCTTTGAAAAAAAAGAAAACCTCAAAAGATTGTCGGGATAGTCAATTCCTTTTTCTCCATATAACTGGTCCCTGTTAAAATAATGATCGTTGCCTATTAAATAAACATCGTGTTTGTGTTTTAATTTCAGTAGCTCTGCCTTTTCAACCCTGCTTTGAGAAAAAGCAACATCGCATTCACAGATTTTCTCAAATGGATATTTGTCAATAATCTGCTTGAAACCCGGAAGAAAAACCTTTGTATCAACGTATCCCGGAAGTTTTGCACAGAGAGCACCCACGACATCGGCAAGTCCCCCAATTTTTACAAAAGGAACACATTCACATGAAATTATCGCAACACTCTTCATTTTTATTCTCCTTATTTTCTGCTTTTCCCTTTTGTACAAAAAACTACTTTTCCTCCCTCTTTAAAAAAGGGAGAATAAATATAATTTTGGTTTTAAACTAAACCGGCAGTTCACGCAGAAATTGCGCTGCCTCTTCGGGTGGTGTCGGATTTATGTAAAAACCTGTCCCCCATTCAAAACCGCCTGGTCTTGTGAGCCTTGGCATAATCTCTATGTGCCAGTGATAGTCCTTATCTATCGTCTGCCAGTATCCAGGATGTGGAAACCTGTTAGGGGCAGTATGGATTATAAAGTTGTACGATGGATTACAAAGCCCCTTAATCAGTTTTTTCAAAATCAGTCCCAGTATCTGCGCAAGGGTCTGCCTTTCAGAATCACTTATCGAGTCGAAATCAGGACTGTGCCTTAAAGGCAAAAGCCACAGTTCAAATGGAAACCTTGAAGCATAGGGAACAAGCGCAATAAAATCGTTGTTTACTGCCACAACTCTATCAGCTTTTGATATTTCATCTTCAATAATATCGCAGAAAATGCATCTTTCTTTGTAGTCATAGTACCACTGCGCACCTTTTAATTCTTCCTTTACTCTCTTTGGGGTTACTGGAGTTGCAATAAGTTGCGTATGGGAATGATAGAGCGAAGCGCCGGCTTCTCTTCCATAATTTTTGAAAATCATGCTGTATTTGAAACGTTTATCATTTTTCAAATCCAGACTGCGCAACTGATATGTGTAAAGCACGCGTTCAAGATGATTCTGCTGAAAATCCTGCATCTGCTGTTTATGTTCAGGGGTCTCTATGATTACCTCATGGGCTCCAATCCCATTCATCCTATCAAAAATTCCAACACCCTTTTTATTCAAATCACCCTCTATTCTTAATGCAGGGTACTTGTTTGGAACAACCCTTATCAGCCATCCAGGGGTATTTGGCTGTGTTGAATTTTCCCTGATCGCATATATTTCAGGGGGAGTCTTAGCCTCGCTTCCTGGACAAAAAGGACAAAAAGGCGAGTTTTCTTCTTCTGCTGAGATGGAACACGCACCAGCATAATCATTTGGCCTGAGCTTGCGTTCTGTTGAAATAATTACCCATCTACCAATAACAGGATCTTTTCTCAATTCTGGCATTTACTTCTCCTTGTCTCAATTACCATTGGTAATCTTTTGGAACAACCACAACTCCGGCTTCACTCACAACAAATCTTTTCCTGTCCTCAACAGGGTCATAACCAATAATCATTCCTTGCGGGACAACGACATTTTTGTCAATTATGGTTCTTCTAATCCTGCAATATCTCCCAACATTTACATTATCAAGAAGAATAGACTCACTAACCTCTGCATAGCTGTTAATTCTGACCCACGGTGAAAGTATACTCCTGTATACCTTACCTCCACTGACTATGCAACCACCTGCTATAATAGAATCAAGCACTGTTACGGTTCTTTCTCCGTAGGAAAAGACTGTTTTAGCAGGCGGAAGTTGTTCCTGAAAGGTCCTTATAGGCCACTGGCGATCGTAAAGATTAAAAACAGGCTCAACATTAACAAGATCCATATTCGCTT
>JAMWBX010000149.1 GCA_023818725.1 Candidatus Omnitrophota bacterium | reverse complement strand
GGAATTTACAGCAACATTGTAATTCTGATAGCAATTTCTGGGATTGAAAAGTATTGCTTCATTGATGTTTTTCAGTGAAAAATAAGATCTCAATTCCTTTCTGGGATAACAATCAGTGCCATATGCTGTGGCCTCAAGCAGTACACTTTTTCCACTTACGAGCTCTTCAATAACATAACCTCCGCCATAACTGAATTCACCCGGATAGTTGAGATTTCTTGGATCATTTGGTGGAATTGCAGTCGCACCAAGATAGACATCAACAGCTGCAAGACCTGCGTAGGCAGGCACTCCATTAAGAAAACATGTCCCGCCGCCAATTTTAATTCTTGGAGCAGGGTGTCCAAAATTTAAGTAAATACTGCTTGAACACATTGGGCCAAATGTTCCTGTTGTCACAACATCCACCTCTTTCGCTGCTTTTACTTCGCCTTTTTTTCTTACAATCTCAAGCATCTCTTCAGCGGTAACTATAACTGCCTGTCCCTTTCTTATTTTTTCATTGATTTCTTCTATTGTTTTCATAAACTTCCCCTTTTTAACTATGGCTGAAAAAACAAAAGATACTCAGGCTTTTCTCTGCCTATCTAGTTTTCTTTGTTCTTTAATAAAATCCTCAAGGGTTATGCCTTTTAATACACTGGATATTTTATCATCCAACCTGCTCCATACAACTCTTGCACCACAGATTTTCACTCTCGGGCATAACCCTGAATCTTGCAGGCATTCAATCTTGCTTATGCCTTCGAGTGCGCCGATGATATCATATAAAGTAATATCTTTCGGATTTTTCGCAAGGATATAACCACCTTTTTTTGCTCTTGTTCTTATTATAAAACCCTTATTTCTCAAATCATTGAGAATGTGGTCAAGATATTTCAAAGAAAGATTTTGCCTTTCACTGATATGTTTAAGAAGTACCGGAGTGCTGTTAGTCCCAATTTCAATAAGACCTCTTATTCCATACCTGACCCGGGTTGTTATAAACATTTTCTATTGCCTTTTTCTACTTATTCTATATCATTGATATTTTAAAAGAATTCAAAACCGATGTCAAGCGACAGTTTTTTCATAAGAGATTTATGGTGATTGCATGCTTTTGACTTTTATGAAAAACAGGTATATTCTTTTTTCTCAAAAAGGGGGGAAACATGGAGATTGGTTTTTTGACAGCTCCGTTTCTGAAGGAAAGTCTTGAATATGTTTTGCAATTTGCGTCTGAGAATGGATTTACAAAGGTAGAAATTTTCTCTGTGCCTGGTGCAGGCCATATCGCGCCGGAAGAGGTCCTTACGGATGGCTGTAAAAAACTCAATGATCTTTTTAATCTCTATGGGGTCAGACCATCAAGCTATGCCTGTTATGCGAATATCCTTGACCCGGATACTAAACGCAGGCAACAGATAATAAAGCATCTTGAAAATTTAGTCCTTGTTGCAGAAATGACCGGGGTTGATATAATCTGCACGAATGCTGGCATGCCTTTGCCAGAAAAAACAAAGATGCAAACAATTGAACAGGATGTCGCGCCTTATTTTAAACAAATTTGTTCTTTTGCCGCTAAACACATGGTAAAAATAGCGCTTGAGAACTGGTTTGCCACAAATATCCAGCATCTCGAACACTGGAAAAAACTTTTTGAGCTGGTGCCTTACCCAAACCTTGGACTCAATTTTGACCCTTCGCATCTTGTCCATCAGGGAATTGATTACCTTGCGGCAGTGGATGAGTTTGCGACACGTATCTTCCATACGCATGCCAAAGACTGTGAAATCAACCAGCATCTGCTTCAAAGGATTGGTAATCAGGAAAAAGGATGGTGGAGATATGTAATTCCGGGTTATGGCAGGATTCAATGGGGTAGATATATTTCAAAACTCAGAAAAATTGGATACAATGGGGTTCTCAGCATTGAGCACGAAGACAGTACACTTGGAAGAGAGGAAGGCTTCATAGTGGGCAAAAAATATCTATCTCAGTTTATTGTGTGAATTTGTAAAATAGCGCCAAGTGATTTAAAATAAATTAAATGGAAATACTTATTAAAAACATTCGTGTGATAGATCCCTATTACAGGATTGACAACATAAGAGATGTTTTGATCTCAGGAGCCAGTTTTTCACAAATCTCTAAAAGCATCCACAAAAAAAACCCAAAGACAATCGATGGAACAGGCTTATGGCTTATTCCCGGACTTATTGATATGCACTGCCACCTTCGTGAACCAGGCAATGAAGGAGAAGAAACAATTCTGTCCGGAAGCATCTCTGCTGCCGCTGGCGGTTTCACAAC
Organism: Candidatus Omnitrophota bacterium; assembly: GCA_023818725.1. GTDB lineage: Bacteria > Ratteibacteria > UBA8468 > B48-G9 > DTJG01 > DTJG01. The sequence continues at coordinate 1,938 of JAMWBX010000149.1, read as the reverse complement.
AATATGCTGCATGGCAAATACTGACCCTCCCATAGACAACAAGGTTGTTGCGGGATATATATTTGAAAAGGCAAAAAATGCACCTATCAAGGTTCTGCCCTATGGAACAATCACTGCGGGAAGAAAAGGAACATCCCTTTCGCCTATGGGAGAATTATCTGAAGCAGGTGTCATTGGATTTTCTGATGATGGAAACTGCGTAATGGATAGCCTGATATTCAGAAGGGCCCTTGAATACAGCAAGCCATGGGGAAAAATTGTTGTATCCCACAGCGAAGATCAGATTCTTGCGAAAAATGGGGTGATGAATGAAGGCATTCTATCTACAAAGCTGGGACTAAGAGGTATTCCTGCAGAGGCAGAACACATAATGGTTTACAGGGACATATCTCTTGCTAAATTGACAGGCGCGAAACTTCATCTTGCGCACCTGACAACAAAAAAGTCGCTTGATCTTGTCAGGGAAGCAAAAAAGAAATTCAAAAATATCACATGCGAGGTCGCGGTTCACCATCTTGTCCTGACTGAAGACGCTCTTTCAAATTATGACGCAAATGCAAAGGTCAACCCACCCCTGAGAACACAGCAAGATATTAGAGCGCTTGTGAAAGGAATCAAAGAAAATATTATTGATGCTATCGTAACAGACCATGCCCCTCACTCAGAAGAAGAAAAAGGTTCAGGCATCGAAAACGCACCTTTTGGAATGATTGGATTTGAAACTGCACTACCTCTTGCAATGTCACTTGTTAAATACGGATTGAAACCAATTCAAATCATTGAAAAATTGACAATTGGCCCTGCCAGAGTGCTGAAAATTCAGCCCGGTACAATAACTCAAGGAGCAGAGGCAAACTGCGTGATATTCGACCCGGAAAAAGAATGGGTTGTGACAAAGGACAATATTCTTTCACAAAGCAAAAATACTCCCTTCCTTAACAAAAAGATTAAGGGCAAGGTCCTGTACACATTCCATCGCGGAAGTATCGTTTATTCTGACAAATCAATGTCGTAGAATAAGGGCTGTTAATGAACATTATCATCATTGTCTCTGATACGCTGAGACGAGACCATCTTGGGTGTTATGGCAATGGCTGGATTTCAACACCGAATATCGACAAATTTTCAAGAATTTCTCTAACCTTTGAAAACACTTACATTGGCTCATTCCCGACTGTTCCAAACAGAAGGGACCTGTTTACAGGAAGATTTACTTTTACATACACAGACTGGTCGCCGCTGACCGCTGAAGAGGTAGTTATTTCGGAAATTCTTGAAAAACAGGGATACCTGTCAATGTTTATCGCTGATACTCCGCACACGACAGCTTTTGGTTATAATTATCAGAGAGGATTTTCTGCGTGGCTAAAAATCAGAGGCCAGGAAGGAGACCCGATTACAACCGACCCGGTTGATATTAAGCTGCCATGCGCTCCTTATAAATTAAGAAACCCTGAAAGAGTTAAACAGATGCTGCGAAACAATCTTCTGCGAAAATCAGAAGAGGATTATTTCTGCGCACAGACAATGCGGCAGGCGTGTATGTGGCTTGAAAAAAACTACAGGGAAAAATTTTTTCTTTATGTTGATACCTTTGACCCGCATGAACCATGGGATCCACCGCATTATTATGTAGACATGTATGATAGGAACTACGATGGAGAGGAAGTTATCTATCCTGTCTATGGTCCATGCGATTATCTTACAAAAAGAGAAATCAAGCATATCAGGGCACACTACGCCGGAGAGGTCACGCTTGTTGACAGATGGGTGGGTCGCTTATTCCAGAAAATTGAAGATCTCGATCTGCTTAACAACACAATCATTGTGTTTACAACCGATCACGGCTTTTATCACGGCGAACATCACCTTATGGGAAAAAGCATTATCACAGAAAAATACCAGGGGCTTGCTCCACTGTATGAAGAGGTAACTCAG